>CAZIMU010000029.1:0-14400 GCA_964540355.1 uncultured Fibrobacteraceae bacterium
TGGCTCATTAAAGGCAGCATTTTCTATATTCCCCCTAAGAGGTTTATATGCAAAAAGGAAATTCGGGATTTTTTGCCGGAAAGCTAGACGAACTTGTGAGCTGGGGTCGCCTACATTCGCTTTGGCCCTTCCCCTATGGAACGGCTTGCTGCGCCATTGAATTTATGTCCACCGAATCTGCTCGCTACGACCTTTCGCGCCTCGGTTCAGAGTTTGTGCGCTTCACCCCAAGGCAGGCAGATGTGCTGGCTGTTTCGGGAACAATAACCTTCAAACAAGCACCTATATTAAAACGCATTTACGAACAGATGATGGAACCCAAATGGGTAATTTCAATGGGAGCCTGTGCCTGCTCCGGCGGTTTTTACGACTGCTATTGCACCGTGCCGGGCATAGACCGCATTATTCCCGTGGATATTTACATAGGAGGCTGCCCAAGCCGCCCCGAAGCCTTTTTTGATGCCATGCTAGATTTGCAAGCCAAAATAAAAAACCAGTCTTATATGGAAGAGAGAAAAAAGAAATTGAAGGAACAGTTGGAAAATATCAAAAACTGGAGACATAGCGATGGATAATGCTATTAAAGACGAACTTGCTGTTGATGAATGTTGGATTGTGGAAAGAGAAAAACTTGTAGAGGCAATAAAATCCCTTGACTATGACGTTTTGATAGACATAGTTGGGGTGGATTACCTTGGAATGGAAAACCACAAGGGCAAACGCTTTGCGGTTATTTATTGCCTTAAAAACACCAAAAATATGGCACGTGTGCGTATAAAGGTTCAGGTGGAAGAGAATGAGAAAATCCCCACTTTGAGCAAAATTTACCCCATTGCAGACTGGCAAGAACGCGAAGTTTGGGACCAATTCGGTATTGTATTTGATGAGCATCCTAATTTGAAAAGAATTTTGAACCACGCAGACTTTGAAGGGCATCCCTTGCGCAAAGACTATCCTGCCAAAAAACGGCAATGGTTATCTGAAAACGACCAAATGCAAGACCAATTGGAAAAACGCTTGGAAACCTTAGGGTACAGGGTCTTGTAATGAGAGCAGCAATACTAACCAATGAATACCCGCCGAACATTTACGGGGGCGCAGGCATACACGTTGAATATTTAACAAAGGAACTAAAAAATCTCTGCGAAATATCCGTGCATTGCTTTGCAGATGCCCATGTTCGCAGATTTGGCGAATTTGAAGACCATAAATTCAAAAAAATCCTTGCGCCACTTGATATAAATTTGCAATGGATTTCTGCTATGCGCGACATAAACATTGTGCATTGCCACACTTGGTATTCTCATTTTGCTGGAGTGCTGGCAAGCCGCCTTTACCAGGTTCCTCTTGTGCTAACAACACATTCCTTGGAACCGCACAGGCCTTGGAAATCTGAGCAACTCGGCGATGGTGGGTATGCCATGAGCTGCTGGATTGAGAAAAGTGCCTACAAAAGCGCAGACGGAATAATTGCCGTCAGCAAGAAAATGAAGCGGAATGTTGTTGATCTTTACGGTGTTGATGAAAACAAGGTGAGGGTTATTTACAACGGCATAGACCCGGATTTTTACCATCCAATTTCAGATGAAGCGATTTTGCAAAAACATGGCATAAATCCGCAAAGACCTTTTGTGCTTTTTGTTGGCAGAATAACGAGGCAAAAAGGTATTTCTCAGCTTATTCAGGCTATTCCGCAAATAGATAAAAACGCCCAAATTGTGCTTTGCGCCGGCGCGCCAGATACCCCAGAGTTTGCAGAAGAGTGCAAAAATTTAATAACAAGCGCAAGTGAAAAGCGAGATGGCATCATTTGGATTCAAGAAATGCTGCCTCATTCCGAGCTTAGGGTTATTTACAGCCATGCCACGGTTTTTGCAACACCCTCGCTTTACGAGCCTTTTGGCATAATAAATTTAGAGGCAATGGCTTGCGGAACCCCTGTAGTGGGCAGTGCGGTTGGGGGAATCCCAGAAATTATAGTTGAAGGCGAAACCGGCTTTTTGGTTGAGCTTGAGCATAAGTCCAAAACAGACTCTTCCCCAAAGGATCCTGAGAAGTTTCAGAGCAATTTTGCGGAAAAACTCAATATATTGCTAACAAATCCCCCCCTTGCTGAAAAAATGGGCAAAGAGGCTCGCAAGCGGGCAGAATTAGTGTTCAGTTGGAAAAGCATAGCAAAGCAAACAGCGGATTTTTACTCATTTTTGAGTAAAAAGTGACCTTTTTTCATTTTTACCCTTGCCAAAACGCAAAAAAAATTCTAACTTGCCTTATAGGATATACAGTGGTAAATCCTCAAGATACTCTATCGCTCCCCTCCTGATAAGTTCGGGGTGCCTGTATATCCTCTCGCAGCTTCCGCTGCGAGGGAATGTTTTTCTCGGAAATTATCTCCCAAATCTGCGGCTTTTTCTCTCGTGTTTTCTGTGTTTCTCGTGTTTCTCGTGTTTTTCACGCTTTTCCCAAGGCGAAACAGAACCGCTGGAACTAGACTTTACAATCTCAAAATCATTTTCGCCTTTTATCGGATTAACCTTAATCAGTTTCACCGTAACTTTATCGCCTTTTTTGAACCTCTTGCCAGTGCGTTTGCCGAGCAAGGTTTTTTTAGCCGAGTCGTACACGTAAAAATCGCCTGGGACATCGCGCAAATGCACCAAGCCGTCTGCTTGGGCAAGGGTTGGGGTTGAAATGGAAATAAAAATTCCAAATTCCTCTATGCCTTGAATTTCTGCCTTGAACGTTTGGCCTATTTCATTTTTCAAAAGATAACTTGCACAAAATTTAAGCGCCTTTCGTTCTGTTCTTTGATTTTTTATCTCAGATTCGTTGATAATCGTGCAGAGGTCGTTTATTTTGCCCCTTTTGCCGTTCAATTCTCTGTGGCACCACAAATCAGCATAACGGCGAATGGGTGAGGTGAAATGAGCGTAATCATTCCAATGCAGGGCAAAATGACCTGTGCATTTATCGGAATAGCAGGCTTTTTGCATACTGCGCAGAATTCTGTTTATTAGAATGGGATTATTTTTTGCTTTTTTAACCAAATGGGAATACAAATCAAAAATTTGCCTCTCTTGGCTGTTATTGCCAGTATAGTGTTTTAAGAGTTTGTGCGGGTCAATAGGGGAGTCAAAAAACAAGCTCGGTTCGTTTTGCATTAACTCCGTCAAATCTGCGGGGTCTGGGGCTTCATGAATGCGATAAACTCCGTTCAGTTTTCTTTTTTGGAGTTCCACCGCACAGCATTTATTTGCAGCAAGCATACATTCTTCCACCCAAGAATTGCTTATTCCTGTTTGTCTTGGAACTATGCACTGTGGTACGCCTTTTTTGCTGAATTCACATTTATATTCTGTGCTATCCATTTCTAACATTCCGTTTTCGACACGCAATTTTTTCAAATGCGCCGCAACACGCGCCAGCAAACAAATTTCCTTGTCTTTTTTATCGTGAAGCTCTTTTGCCTGCTCATAAGTTATGGAACGGCTAACTTTTATTATTCCTTTTGCAAAGCGGTGTTTTAACATTTTGCCTTTTTTGTCTAAGGTGATTATGCAACTGAAAGAAAAACGAGTTTCATTTTCTTGCAATGAACACAAATCCCCTGAGAGAATATCTGGGAGCATTGGAACGGCTGTCCAGGGCAGGTATTGAGTGTATCCGCGTTTTTTTGCTTCTGTGTCTAAGGCAGAGCCGGGCTTCACAAAATGGCTTACATCTGCTATATGCACACCCAAAATATAACCGTTGCTCGTTTCTTCCACGCTTATCGCATCATCGTGGTCACGCGCACCTAGAGGGTCTATGCATATAATGTGCAGGTGGCAAAAATTTTCCCGGCTTTTGTCTTTGGTAAAAATTTCTTTTGAAAATTTATTTGCCTCTTCAAGAACTTCTTTTGGAAATTCCTTTTCCAATTCTGCTTGTTGCATAAACTCTGCTTTTAAAGATTCAAAATTATCTGCGGCGTGCACTTGTCCCCCAGTTGCCAACTCCAGTTAAGTTTATCTCAAATCCAAAAAACAATTCATTCCAATAATCCTTTGCCTGTCTGTAGCCTCCAAAAAGGGACAAGCCAAGAAAGGTTCCTCTGCGTCCAAGCCACATATCCGAGAGCAAAGAAGCTCCATATTCATTCACGTCTTTCAAATATTTTTCTGCATACCAAACATTTGCCCCAAAATTATTTCTCCTTAAAAATGTGCTGTAATAAAGCCCTGTGCCCGTGATTTTATATTCTGCAAGCCCAGAAAAAGCCTTGTCTTGCTGCTCATACACAAAGCTCAAATTTTGATTTTGCCAAAAACGATAATGAATACCGCTTGCTAAATGCTTGGGCAGCTTGAAATCTTCGGTTTCTTCTTTTGATTGCAAAGTGTCTGTGTTGCTGAATTGAGTATTCTCTCTTATGGTTTCTTGCATTTTAACGGAAGGAAAATACGACACAAAATAATCTATGGATTTTTTGTGGAAGTGCATACTATATCCGAAATTCTTTAACCAACTGTCATCGGAATTGAATGTGCCTGTTTTCTTTTCTGTTATCATAACATTGTTTGCCATCCACGAATCTTTGCCCCAGTCTTTGCTGTTGTTGCTGCGTGTTATGGTGGAATAAGAGTTGCCAAAGAAAATTCTGTAAGATGTTCCAAGTGCAAAATCGCTGAGAAAGAAGGGGAGCCTAATGGAGTAGCTCGGAGTGAGTTCATAAAGGCCAACTCTGGATACAAATGAAATATTTGAAGTTTCATCTTCAAACTCAAGGCGATTGTTAGCAGAGTATATTTGGTTTAAGCCAATACCGAAGGTTCCCAAAAAACCAAATGGCAAAACCATAGATATAGAGGGGACATCAAAGGTATTTAAGGATATGGAATTATTTTTGCTTTGGGTACTTGCATGCTCATATTGAATTGTAGCCCCGAATTTGGTTCTGTTTTCAAAGGCATTAGCGGCAGGATTTATCGGGGCAAACCCGTTTTTCACGGTAGCGGCGTTTTTTGGGGATTGGCTCATGCCAAGGGAATCTGCTCCGATTAAAGAAGCCGCCGTGCTTGCGCAAATGGATATGAGTATTGCAAAAAGTGTGTTGTTAGTGAAATGCACGTGGTTAAAGTAGAAAATTTATTTTGCATTTCCCAAAAAAATTACTATATTTCACACCACGGATGATTAGCTCAGTTGGTAGAGCAGCTGACTCTTAATCAGCGGGTCGCAGGTTCAATTCCTGCATCATCCACTTTTTATGGAATTAGCTCAATTATCAACTATTCAAAATGCTGTTATCTTTTTTATCCTGGGAATAGCAGTTGCTTTTATAAACAACATAGCTGGTGGAGCCAGCACTCTTAGCTTGCCTATTATGATACTTCTGGGGTTGCCGCCAACCGTAGCTAACGGAACAAATCGCTTTGGAATGCTTGTTGGGATTTTCAGTTCCATGCTCAATATGCGGCGTTATGGATATTTGCGGATGGATATTGCAATGGCTCTTTTGCCGCCAACTCTTTTGGGTGGGGCAGCGGGAACCATGCTTGCCGTTGTTATTGACGATTCGCATTTTCAAATATTGCTCGCTGTTGTTATGGTTGCTGTTACCATTATGAGTTCTATGGGAACAGACCCTTTTGGGAAAGCACCGGAAACCCCACCGGTACGCCCTGGGGTCAAGGCTTTTTTGGGTTTTACGGCAGTTAGTTTTTATGGCGGTTTTTTGCAAGTTGGCATGGGTTTTATACAGATTTTTGCTCTGCGCAAATATAGCGGTTTGGATTTAAAGCAGGTTAATGCCATTAAAAGTTTTTTAAGCCTTTGGTTTTTGTTTATGAGTTCTTTGGTTTTTTTTATAGCTGGCAAGGTTATTTTAGAGCTGGCTATAACCATGGCTTTTGGTGGAATTTTAGGTGGCTTTTTAGGCAGCAAATTCCAGCACAAGCACGACCAAATTTGGGTTAAAAGAGCTATACAGCTTGCCAGCATTGGGCTGGCTGGCAAGTTAATTTATGATTTGTTTTGATTTATTTTTTAGAACCATCATCATAAGTATCACACTCTTTCTCTTCTGGAGGGTCTGCTACTTTACTGGTAGTATTAGGAGCTTCTCCCGCAGCTTTGCAAAGTAGCTCGTTTTTATACATCGTTGGACCAATTTTATAGCACTTTGTAGTTTTAACCTCAACAGACACAACGTCTGTCCCAATCTCAACTATGCACCATTTTTCCTTTTCATCCTTGTCGTTTGAACAGCCAAGGGTGAATGATATGGCGAGCATTACGCTTGCGGCAAATGCGATTTTCATAACTTTGTTCATAATGAACTCCTAATGTTTTTATGTGTTGCCAAGTAATTTAGAAATATTTTATTACTCTCTATAGTGTAGCGTTGTATCTTTTGGGGTTGGGAGTCCAAAAATTTGCCTTATGTCAATTGAATCGGTTGGTATGCCGGTTTCTCTCTTTTGCACATCAAAATCCCATTCCTGCAAGGCTTTTTCAAATTCAACGCGGGTTTGGAGCATAAGCAGCCTATTTTGCTCAATTTCCTTTCTCAAAATTTGTTTGCGCATTAAAAGATATTCGTCTTTTGGGTATCTTTCCAAATTCTCAAGCAGAATTATATAATCTACTTCCGAATCGGTATAATGTTTAAAAGCGGATTTATATTCCTCATAGCGGTCATTTGTATTATCTCTGAGAATGGAATGAGAATTGCAGGAAATTGTAAGAATAAACCCAATACCCAATGCCAAAAACCATAATTTATTGCCCTTTTTCACTTTCAGTCCCTAATGTAGAAAATTATAGTAAAATCGCATCCAGCTCGTGAGCATTTGCACCCACTATTTTTGCCTTTCTTATCGTGCCCGGTTTGCCATTTCCCTTTAAAATTCTCGTTATATTGTCTGTTTCCAAGGCATTTCCCTGTGTACGCCCTTCCGAGGTGCTGTCTAAAATCACATTTAGGGTTTGTCCTATAAGAGCCTCGTTTTTTTCCATAGAGATTTCCTCTTGGAGTTCGGTTAGGGCATCTAGCCTTAGCCTTGCAGTTTCCACAGGCACTCGCTCTTCTTTTAATCTAAGGGCTGCGGTTCCTTCTTCGGGAGACCATATAAAGCCGCCTAAATGCTCAAAGCGAATTTCCTCTGCCAAGTTCATAAGCTCTTCAAAGTCGCTGTGCGTTTCGCCCGGGAAGCCGAGAAGTACGGTTGTTCTTAGGCTTAAGCCCGGAACATTTTCCCGCATTTTGTGGAGCAGGTTTCGCAGTTCTTTTGCCTTGTATTTTCTTCGCATTAGGCGTAGCATTTTATCGCTTGCGTGTTGAATGGGCATATCTGCGTATTTGCATATTCTTTTCTCTTTTGAAATTAGCCCAAGCAGGCTGTTTGTTATATGTTCTGGGTAAAGGTACATCAAGCGTAGCCAAGGGATTTTCGTGTTTTTCAGCAAGGCTTCCAAGAGTTTCTCTAGGCTTGGTTTTTTGTATAAATCCGTTCCATAAGAGCTTAAATCTTGAGCTATCAGTGAAAGCTCCACAACCCCATTTTCTTCCAACTGCTTTGCTTCTTCAACCAAGTTTTCAATGCTTTGGGAAGCCTGCCTTCCGCGAATTGAGGGAATGGCGCAAAACGAGCAGGCTCTGTTGCAGCCTTCGGCTATTTTGATATAGGCGTGGTGGGGGTATTCAAAATTCTTTATTCTTTTTGGCGGCGAGGCTTTGCAGAGCTTTGCCTGCGTTTCAAATCCGAGCGTATTCAGCAATATTCCTGCCTTGTAATTGCCAAGCCAAAAATCCGCTTCGGGAATTTCTTTTGCAAGTTCGCTCCCATATCTTTGGCTTAGGCAGCCGTAAACTATAACCTTTTGCTTGCTTTTTTTATCTTTTAATACAGAGAGAATTGCTTCTATGGATTCCTCTTTTGCCGCCTCTATAAACCCGCAAGTATTTATTAAAATAACATCGCCTTCTTTTGAATTTTTAGCTATCTTAAAACCCACCCCCAAAAGCTCGGCACTTGCTCTCTCGCTATCCACTTGATTTTTGGCACAGCCAAGACTTAGGGAGTAGAATTTCATGAGTAGGCTTTAACCCAATCGGTTTTAAATTCAATGGTTTCGCCCCTTTGTTTCAGTAAACCAATTCCATATTTTTTTGCTTCTTGAATAACCCTTTGGTTGAAGCTCAAAGAACCTAATCCCAGATAAATTTTGTATTTGGCATAATAAGGAAACAACAGGCGGAAATTTCTGATTTTTTTCTCTGCCATTTTTTTTGGATAGTCGCTCTCCGCCTTGTATTTTATTTCTATTATTGCAATGGCTTTGTCGTTTCTCATAACAATGTCAAATTGGTCTTTTACTATTGTGCCATCGGAGAGTTTTATTTCTCCGCCAAAGTCATCGTTTATGCTGTCAAAATGCACTCCGGCAAAGTTCATGTTTTTTTCCAATGAATTGTAAAAGAAATCTTCGGCAAAGGCTCCATTGCTGTGACCTATACCACTAAGTTCTTCCTTCAATGCCTTGATCTGCTTGTCGGTTTCAGCGAACATCGCCCAAACGTCTGCGGAAGTTAATCCTTTCATTTTCTTCATAAAAAACTCCTGGTTCTGTTAATCTACTTATTAGACGTAAAAAAACGGAAAAAAAATCCAAATTTATGAAAAAAAGTTATTTTTTTTCATTTTTTCCCCATATTTGTGATGAATATCACTTTTTTAACAAAAAAGCGGAACAGGCAAAGCCCATTCCGCTTTTTGCATAAAGCTAAACTTATTTCAACACCACAGCTACTTTCTTGTAATTAGACCCAGACTGAACAATGGCATAATAGCTACCAGAAGCTACCTTCTCCAAGCTAAACACGCTATTACCAGCGCGAACTCTGCCGCTATACACCCTTGCTCCGTTCATATCGTATAGAGATACCATTGCATCTCTTGCAGAGGAGATGTGCAAGCTGCGACCATAAGGGGCTACTATTAGGGCTTGGCTGTTTGGGAATTTTAGAATTGGTGTGCTACCGCCGCAATTTGAGCTGGTGAATATTGATCCGCCAGCATTGCAGTTTTCTTCAGCTGCTGCACAGTTGGCTGTTGCTGGTCCATACTGACCCGACGGATCAGGGACTATTGCTTTGCACTCGCCAGTTTCCGTCCATTTGCACCATTTGTTGCAACGCTCGGCACCGCCAACTTGCGATCCGCTACAAGAAGCATCACTAAATCTCGCGCCATCTTTATCGCAATTTGCAATTGCCTCAATGCAAGTCGCAACTACGGGTCCATTGATTCCGTTGATATCAGTTGCGATTTCCTTGCAACCTGTATCCCATAGACAATAATATCCGCATTTTTCATTGCCACCAGCCGCTTTTGTTAAACCCAAAGCGGCACAGTCAGCACCTTCTCCATAGGGAGCTGACTGTAAAGCAGACGGTACTGATGCTCCAGTAAACAATACTCCATCATTCTTGCAAGAAGTAAGTAAATCCGAACACTGTTTACCTATATTAGGCTCATACTGATTGTTGATGGTATAGCAGCCAGTACTCCATTGGCAAAAAGCCAATTGACCACCTTCTTTGCAATGCTCCTGCGCCCACGCCCCAGAAACCAACGCCGCTATCGCAAAAAGCGACAAGGTTAAAACCTTTTTCATAGAAATCCTCCTCACTCTAAATGGATACTAATAATATACCTTTGCACCCCTCACTTACATCTCCACAACTTGTTCAAGGTCGCTTGGCAATAAATGACCGTAGGTATTCAGGGTTAATGTTATGTTTTCGTGCCGCATCAATGTTTGAACTGCCTTTATGTTTCGCCCTATTCGCAGCAAATTGCTTGCGAAACTGTGGCGAAAACGGTGGAAATGCGCTATTCCTGTGTTTTTTATGCCGGAATTTTCTACCGCATTTTTTATTAGGCGTTCTTTGGCTTTTAAAAGATTTGAGAGCCAAGGGAATAAAGCACCAGGTTCGGTTCCCCTTATTGCCAAGTATTTGTCAATATGGATTTGGAGCCTAGAAGATACGGGCAAGGTGGCTGCTTTGCCGCCTTTGCCTATTAGGGATATTTTGCCGTTTGAAAGGTTTTCCATTCGCAAAAACCTCGATTCCTCGCGCCTTAAACCAGCAAAAGCCATAAGAGCAAACCAGCATTTACATTCGGCGTTTTTTGCGGCTGCTATTATTTTTTCGCATTCTTCCACCGTCCAAAAATGCCGTGGCACGGGTTTTGGTTTTGCTACTACAATTTTTTTGAAGGGATTTTTCCCAGAAATGTCGTAGTGTTCAAAGACCCAAGAGAAGAAATGGCGAAAGAATAAAATTTTGTTTTTTGATGTATAAGCAGAGCTTTTTGCGAAAGATTCCCGCACGAATTCCGAGCAAAAGGCTTGGTTAATTTGTTGTATCTCTTTAATTTCCTTATAGTTACAGAATTTTGTGAATGGTTTTAGATAATCGCTATAAAGTTTAACCGTCCCAGGGGCACGTTTGCGCACTTTTTCCACATCCAAAAGAAAAACCTCTACCGCCTCATTTAACGTCACATTTTCCATGCTATCCCTCCTTATTTTGAGCAAATTATTGTGAAATTTACGTAAAAATTACAAAAAAACGCGGTTTTTTTGACTTTTTCGGCAAAAATAATGTATATTATTGTTATCCATTTAGAGAGAGGAGAGGTTTATGAAAAAGGTTTTAGCGCTGTCGCTTTTCGCAATGGCAACATTTGTTTCCCAAGGGTGGGCAACTTGTGAAAAAGGAAAAAATGGCACAACAGGGTGTTGCAGGTGGAACAATGATCCCACAAATTGCTGGGGCATTGGCGGTGAATACGATGATTCGAAAACAGAAAAAGATTGCACGGATAAGTATGGAGAGGTTGTTAGCAGTTGCGATGCTGCCGTCAAAAAAGTTATAGGTTGTTGCAATTGGAACACCGAAGGCGAAAAATGCTGGACAATATATGAAGGTAAAGATAGAGATGGCAAAGATGGTGCGGATCAAGCTGCATCATGTGGCGGTGGTACTAATCGTTATTGGGCTGGTATTGCTTGCCCAGATCCTGATGTAGGTGGTTGTCCAACTTCTACACCAACTTGGGATGGCAAAAATCCTGCTAACGGTTTTTGCTGCTGGGTAGGGAATTCATATAATGACTATAAAGGTGCTTGCGAGCCCATTGTTACTAGTGGTGAACTAACATTAGCCTATTGTCTTGAGAAGAGTGGCGAGCAGGTAACAAGTTGTGGCTATTGCGATATTAATGGCACCCCAGTCCTCAAACTACCAGCCAGCCAAGCTCTAATAGTATCTCCTTACGGTCGCAGCTTGCACATCTCCTCTGCAAGAGAAGCGATGGTATCTCTATACGACATGAGTGGCGCAAGGGTATATAACGGCAGAGTCCGTGCTGGCAATAGCGTGTTTAGCTTGGAAAAGGTGGCTTCTGGCAGCTATTATGCGGTTGTCCAGTCTGGTTCCGAGTACAAGAAAGTAGCTGTAGTGTTGAAGTAAACCTCTGTCTGAACCACGATACCCCCGATTAGAGGATTAACAGGATTGCATTTCGTATTGCATAATCCTGAAAATCCTTGAATCCTGGCCAATCTGGGTTCAGACGTTTTCTATTTTACCCCCATGTTCATAGACATAATAGTTTTTATATTTATTGCCGTTTTTTTGATACTTGGTATTATGCAGGGGTTTATAGTTAGTTTGCTTTTTTGGGCGGCTTGGATTGCAGGAATAATATCCGCTTGGCTTTTTTCTGGAACATTTGGAATTATACTTAGAACAAATATAGAAGGCTTGTCCCCTATTGTGGCTATGTGCCTCGGTGCATTTTTGGCATTTTTGCTCCCTTTTTTGACGATTCGCATAGCGGCTAAGGTGGTAAGTTTTTTCATAAAAAAATCTGCGCCTTTAACACTTGTGAACCGTGTGCTTGGGGGTGTTTTTGGCGCATTAAAGGGAATTGCGGTATCTGCGATAATACTCACTATTGTCCATTTTTTGCCCGCACGTGGCAGCTTAAAGGAATCCAGAGACAACTCCATTTCATATTCAATATACAAAGTGATTCCCTTTGCCAGTATGTGGAAGGAATTTAAACCCGAAAAGGATATTCATATATGAACAAAAAAGCAGCTTATGTAATTGCCTCTTTTTTTGGCGTTGGATATTGCCCAATAGCGAGCGGCACGGCGGGTTCTCTAGCCACTCTGCCTTTTGCGTTTTTGCTTGCGTATTATGGCGGCTTTTACGCAATGCTTGCCTTCTTTGTGCTTGTTTATGTCGCTGGAACCATAGCCAGCAAAGAGGTTTTGAAATACACAAGCCACGACCCTTCTTTAATTGTGATAGACGAGGTCGCAGGGCAGCTTATCCCCCTTATGTTCTTTTCCCTTTATGAACTTCCAGAAATTCATAAATGGTGGCTTTATATAGCATTACCGTCTTTTGTTCTATTCCGTATATTTGATATTTTCAAACCCTTTCCTGCAAGCTATTTCGATAAAAAAGTGCTAAACGAGCACGGAGTTATGCTAGACGATATTGCCGCTGGCATTTATGCGCTTTTGGTTATGGCTATTTTTACTCACCCTGCTAGTTTCACTTCGTGAGCAGGGTTCGCCCTACGGGCTGTCCTGCGGACATTAAAAATTTCCTAACAATGCCTGTTTTCTTGGCGAAGCTTTTGGGCAGGCACGGAAATTTTTTCTAATTTCACTCCACTATGGTCTTAAAGGGCGCAGATGCGCGAAAAACACTCATAATTGCAGAAAAACCTAGCGTTGCTAGCGACTTGGCAAAGGCGCTAGGTGGCAAATTCCATAAAGATAAAGCTTATATGGAAAGCGAAGATACCGTAATATCTTGGGCGTTGGGGCACTTGGTTGGAATAGCAGACCCCAAAGACATAGGAGAGCAATATAAAACTTGGAGCATGGCAACCCTTCCCATAATCCCCGAAAAATTCAAATTAATCCCTTTGCCAGACACAAAAACCCATTTATCCCAGCTAGGCAAGCTAATTCGCCGCAAAGATATAAGCACAATAATAAATGCCTGCGATGCAGGGCGTGAAGGCGAACTCATATTTTATTACATATTGGAACACGAGCAGGGCAAAACCGGACTTGGCGATAAAACCATAAAAAGGCTTTGGGTGCAAAGCATGACCCACACAGCTATAAGAGAAGCTTTTGAACACCTGCGCTCTTATGCCGAAATGAAAAACCTGCAAGATGCGGCTCTTTCTCGCTCTGAAGCAGACTGGCTTGTTGGCATAAATGGTTCCAGGGGTTTAACCGCATATAACAGCCGTTTTGGGGGCTTTCAGCTCACGCCTTGCGGCAGGGTTCAAACTCCCACGCTTGCCTTGATAGTGAAAAGAGAAGAAAGCCGAATAGCTTTTGTTCCCAAAACTTTTTGGACCTTAACTGCCACCTTTCAAGACGGTTCCGAGAATTATATAGGCAAATGGACAAGTCAAAAGGAAAAAGAGAACAGCACAAAAATTTGGAAAAAAGAAGAAGCCGAGACAATCTTAAATAAATGCAAGGGCAAGCAGGGGAGTGTGAGCGAGGAATTAAAGCAAGTGACTCAAAAATGCCCGCCTCTTTACGATTTAACCTTTTTGCAAAGGGAAGCGAACAATCGCTTTGGATTTTCTGCAAAAACCACCCTGCAAATTGCGCAGGCTCTTTACGAAAGGCACAAGCTAACAACATATCCCAGAACGGATAGCAAATTTTTGCCAGACGATTATGTTGGGACAGTGAAAAAAACAATGGGAGCCTTAACCGGAGGCATTGCAAAACACGCAGAATTTGCCCTGAAAAACAATTATGTACATAAAGATCCGCGAATTTTCAACACCGCAAAGGTGAGCGACCATCATGCGATAATCCCAACTGGACTTGCCACTTCTACTTTAACCGAGGCTGAGAATAAAATTTTTAATTTGATATGCCAAAGATTTGTTGCCGTATTTTACCCTGTGGCTGAATATTTGCACACAACGCGCATAACCACCGTTGAGGGCGAAACTTTTGTTTCTGAGGGCAAAATTCTGAAAGAGCCGGGCTGGAAAGCCGTGTATGGCAAAGAGAGCGAAGAAGACGATGATATTATGCCAAAGCTATCTTCTCCAAATGCAAAGCCTCTTGCAAAAGAAATTGAAATGGCAGAAGATGCCACAAAGCCCCCTGCGCGCTACACAGAGAGCTCGCTCCTCTCTGCGATGGAGAGCGCGGGCAAGCTGATAGAAGACGATGATTTGCGTGATGCCATGAAAGAACGCGGATTAGGAACGCCTGCAACCAGAGCAGCGACCATTGAAAAACTCATTTCCGATAAATACATAGCAAGGGAAGGCAAAGAACTTT
>CAZIMU010000030.1:0-14220 GCA_964540355.1 uncultured Fibrobacteraceae bacterium
TAACCTTTCGCCTCCACTCCTCAATGGGAATGGCAGGAAATCCGGCTACTTTCGCACCAGGCTTAATGCTCTTTGTGACCCCTGCTTTTGCCGCTATAAGGCAGCCTTTGCCGAGGGTTAAATGCCCAGCGACTTGCGCACCGCCTGCCAAGGTTACATCGTCTTCCACAATAACAGAACCTGCAAGCCCAGACTGCGAACAGAAAACAGCATTGTTCCCAACTATGCAGTTATGCCCGATTTGCACAAAGCTATCAAGTTTGCAAAAATTTCCAAGTCTGGTGGGTTCCAAAAAACCGGCAGCCACAACGGAGTTCGGGCCTATTTCGCAATTACTTCCAATCACCACTCCGCCAAAATGTGGCACGGCTATTTGCTCGCCATTTTCACCGCTGTAAAAACCAAAGCCGCGAGAGCCAATCACAACACCTGAGTGCAAAATTGTTCCGCTGCCTATTTCAACATTTGGGTAAAGGTTTACGCCTGAATGTAAAACGCAATTTTCCCCTATTTTCACGCCAGCAGGAATTAAAATATTCGGGCTTATCTGTGCCGTTGGGTGAATTTCGTTAGAAGTGAATTCTTTTTTATTTAAAATCTCCGCGCACTTTATTATAGCCTCATAAGGATTTTTCACCCTCGCCAAAACCTTTGCCTCCCCTGCCCAACCTGTGAAATTCTCTGGCACAAAAACCACTGCGGCTTTTGTTGTTCTGGTCGCCCCGTGAGCAGCTTCGTCTATGCAAAAAGAAACATCGCTTGGGTTTGCAAAGGCAAGCGTTGCGCATTTTTCCACGCTGCCCTGAATATTTGCCGGCTCTAAAAGGGCATTGGTTAGTTCGGTTAGTTGGGAGAAGGTGAGCATAATTATTCAAAAATTAAACATTAATCCTAATGCAAAACTGTGTGCCTTTGTTTGGTTCGCTTTGAACGGAAATTTCGCCTTCGTGCAAGTCCACTATTTTTTTCACAATGGCAAGACCGAGACCTGTGCCCTGTTCTTTTGTGGTGAAAAAGGGCGTGAATATGTTTTTCAAATGCTCCTGTTCAATGCCTTTTCCTGTGTCTGTAACGGTTATTTCTGCGGCATTTCCGTTTGATTTAATGCTCACATAAATTTTGCCTTCGGCCTCTATTGCCTGAATTCCGTTAATGAGTAGGTTGAGCATAACCTGCTGCAATTTCTCGCTGTCAATTTCCACATTCAATGGCTCTGCTGGAAAATCACGCTCTATGCGAACCTGCTTTTTTTCTTTTTCAATCTCAATTTCAGCGTGGGATAAAATTGCCTCTGCCCAAGCAACCAAATCTGTGCTTTGCTTTTGCAAATTTGTTTTTCTGGTATAAACGAGCAAATTGCTAACTATTTTGTTGAGGCTGGAAATTCCGCCTATTATTTTATCCACATATTTTCGTTTTGGGTCTTCGGGTGGAATACTCCTCGCAAGCAAACTTGCATAACCCGCTATTCCGCCAAGGGGGTTCCTAATTTCGTGAGCCACGGTTGCAGCCATTTCTCCAAGCGCGCTCAAAACCCTGCTTTGGTGAATTTCCTCCTGCATCTTCTTTATTTGCTCGGCTTGCATTTCCAAAGCCTTATATGCAAACTCAAGTTCACCAGATTGCGCCAAAAAACGCTCCATCACAGATGTAAGTTCGCTTGTTATTTCTTCTTGAGACTTGCTATCCGCCATTCCCGTAGCCTATCTGAGTGCCCTGAATGCGTCTATCCTGTTCTTGGACTGGCTATGCTGGTCAAACCTTTGAATCATAACCTCGTCTTGTGCCCTAAGCTCCAAAACCAGTTTTTCAATTTCGGATATTATTTGTTCAATACCAGCAAAAAGTTCGGAATTTTGCATTTCGGCTTTTCTCTCTACCCACTCACTCACAAGCGGTGCGCAACGGGTATTTTCCGCTTTTACATTATCCAAAAAAGAACTTTTCTTTTCTAACAATTGCATTATTTTGTTCAATTCATTTTTAGAATCCAAGTCTTTCAGCAAATCGCTTTGCAATTCGTGAATTTGCTTGTAAATAGATAATTGAGCATTTAAGCTATCGCGGAGCAATTCTGGTAAATTAGATGTCATTTTTTCAATATTCCCTGATTGTTCTCGTGCCAAATAACATCGTCTTTATAAAGCTTTGCTTGGTCTGCCCAATAGGTTCCGGGGTGTTCCTTAATAAGGCGGTCGTAATAACGCACAGCTTCTTTGTAGTTGTTCTGTTTGCGAAACACATTTCCTATTTGGAACAATGCCCAAGAAACAAGCTCCGGGTCTTTATTTGAATCTATTGCTTTGTTGTAATATTCAAGTGCCATAGGCCAGTTTTGAGCTATAAAACTGATATTGCCAAGTTCATAAATAGCCTTGCGACAAGGCTGTGCAGTATTTGCAGGGCAGCCTTCGGCTATGTCTTTGTAGGTTTGTATTGCAGATGGTGTATCTTGCAATTTTAGGTATAAATCTGCCAATTTAAGGCGAAGCTCATTCTTTTTGGCGTTATCGGTTTCTGCATCTATGGCTTTTTTCAAAATTTCGGGCGAGCCTTGGTCGGGTTTGTATTTAGCGGCTATTTCGGCTTTCAATGCCAATTTTTGCCCCAGAGTTGGCCCAAGTTTTTGGTCTTCTAAAACATCTGAGAGTGAATTGTCGCCTGTTTGATATTGCTCTTTTTTCACTTGGCTAAATGCAAGCATATAAAGCACAGCGCTCTTGTAAGGTTCTGGCACAGGCTCTTGCAAAACGGAATTTCCAAGAGCAATTACTTTATCGTGCAGTTCAAGATACTGGTACAGAGAAAGCAGGTTGTATGCGGCAGCCATTGAATTAGGGGTTCCGGGGAACTTTTGCCGTGTTGTTTGCAGAGCATCTATTGCAGACTGAAATGATTTTTTTTGAATTAGGTTAAAAGCCTTTTGCAAATCTGCGCTACCAGCTTCTGTTATGGAGGCAAAGGCAAAACTCCCGCCATATTCCGTTGCAGCCACTTTTTCGGGACCAATGGTCAAAGGCTTGTTTCTAAGGCTTTCCAAATATGCCGCTACAGAATCTTGCTTGCGCTTTTCTTCCATTTTTAGGCAGCTTTCCAAGCTATTACACGCATAAGATGCAGATGATTTTGCATCTTGCGAGCCACTGCTGGGTGAGCTGCCGCCCGCTGTGCTATCTTTGGCAGCAACAGCAACTCCGCTATTAAGCGCGGCTATTCTGCCTTTTACCTCTGTTTTGCCGTCTGCGCTTGGCGTTAGCTGCAAATATTTATTGTAATAACCTATTGCTTTTGCCTTATCGCCTTTTTGCTCATAAACTCTGCCTAGATAATAATATGAGTTATAGCCTTTTTCTGGATAATCAAAACTTTTATTGAAATTTATAATAGCTTTGTCCATTTCGCCCAAATTAAAACGGCAAACACCAGCATAATAATAAGCCCCAGGGTTGCCGGGTTCCTTTTTTAGCACCTCTCCCCAAGATTTTGCAGATTCCGCCCAATTTTTTTTGTCAAAAGCAGCTAAACCCGCTTTGAATTCTGGAGAATCATAAGTGTACTTTGATTTGCCAGCAACGGATGTCGAAGATAGATTAGCCGATGGAGAAGAGGCAGGTGGTGGCACTTTCGGTATTTGAACGTTTGCGCTAGTTCCGAGTAAAATCCCTATCCTAGTCTGGGCTTTTGTTTTTTGCTCTGGCGTTCCAGTTTCTGCCAAAACTCGCCATCTGGCAAGGGCATTTTCTTTTTGAGACAGAGCTTCGTAAGATTCTGCCTCCCCTTCTATGGCTTTGGTGAGTTTTGGGTTGTATTTTTGGGCAAGTTGAAAATTGTCTAAAGCAATTTTATAGTCCTTCATTTTAAACCGTGCATCGCCTGCGCCCAAATATGCTTCTGCATTGCTTTTGTCAATAGAAAGCACGGCTTTGTATTCGTCCAAAGCCTCTTTATGCCTTCCCTGGTTTGCAAGCTCCCCAGCCTGCTTTAACCTAACGGATTGCGGATCTTGCGCAAAAGCAAAAACTCCAACAAAAGCGACTACAGTTAAAAAATGCTTGAACATCGGTTGGTAATATAGAAAAATTAACCCTTCTCCTCCATAACCAACTTCACAAACTCCCCAACTTCTCTGAACTCCTTGTACACAGATGCAAAACGCACATAAGCCACCGAGTCTGCTTTGAATAATTTTTTCATAACCAAGTCGCCCACGGTCGCATAAGAAATTTCTGCGTTGCCCATTTCAACAAGCTCATTTTCAATATCGTTTGCCATCCCCTCTATTTTTTCGGAACTAACAGGCCGCTTGGCGCAGGCTATTCTCATTCCAGAAATTAGTTTTTCACGTTTGAAAGGCTCGCGTCTTCCATCGCGCTTGGCTATGGTTATAGCTCCTTTTTCTATATACTCATAAGTTGTGAAACGGTGGGAACAATCCTGACATTCCCTGCGCCGTCTAATGGAGTCACCGCTTGTGCGGGTTTCTATAACCTTATCGTTATCTGATTTGCAATGCGGACACATCATGATTCATACATCCTATATAAATTAATTCCCGTTTTCGCCATATTATCACTTGCCTCATTGTAAGTTTTTAATATGACATTCCACTGCCCTATGCTCATTTTTATTTTTTTCTCAATGGCGTTTTGCCTGTAAGTTGCCGCTTGCGCAAGCAAATGAGCAACTTTTGAGAGTGAGTCAAAATATTCTGGCAGCAAATTTAAAAAAGGCAAATCCGCTTCTGGCGCATTGCCTCGCTCTCTAGCTAAAAATTCCTTTTGCTCTTTGCAAGTTGTTTGCAATTGCACCATCATTCGGTCTATCCTAATCCAGTCCACTTGCGGAGCGATAAGGCTTATTGGCCACATTTTTTTTATTGAAAATTTAAACATAGAATCGTGAGCTGCACGTTGCAGCTTCACCATTTCACGCAAATTCGCAAGCATTGTTTCTTTTAACGATGGCATTTGCTACCTTCCACAGGGTGTCTTACTATTCTTGGCATAGGCAAAAAATTAAAAATTTTACAAACCTTCAAATATATTTTCTCGCACAAATTCACAATGGGAATTGCAAAACGGGGTAAGCCTGCGGTGCTAAATGGCACGGAAAATCTGGAACCTCTGCTCTTATTCCACAGGATAAAACGGCTGTTGTAGTTTTCAAACCCCAAGTCTTTGCACAAAGAAAAGAGCGTTTTGGAACCATACCAAGCTGGAGGTACAAAGCCTCCGGGCTCTCCTATATTCAATTTTTGCCACTCCTGCAAGGCCTTGGTCAAAAGCATTTTTGAATCTTCTTTTGAAAGTCCAGCAAACTCAGATTCGCAATTTGTTAAACGCAAGGCAAGCCTCCCCATAAGGCTTCTTTTAAAAATTTCGTCTGCCTTATGCTTGTAGCCGTGCAAATATAAACTATGCCCTTCCCTCTTCCATTCCAAAAGCTGTTCGCTAAAAGCCTTCAAAATATCTGGCTGAATTCCCTCATTAAATGGAATTATCATCAAATTCCACCGTTCATTTTTGCCAAATTCCCTTAAAATATCAGCAATATTTGTGAAATTTCTCGCATTAATATCGTGAAACTCATATACCGGAAAGCAATGCATCTATCTCTTCTTGGCTTAAAATGCCCTCTTCGTGCTTGGATTCTTGTTTTGGAGGAGCCGCAGCCACAGGTGCAGGAGCTGTGGCTGTTAAAAAAGCCGGCACTGGTGATGGCGAAAAAGCCGCAGCTGTAGGCAAGGACATTGGCGCAGATAACTCTGGCAAAGCATACTGCGTTTGAGCACCGGAATCACTTTTCCTGTCCACCTGATAAATAGCCATAAAATAGTCTATTGGCATTTCATAAGAGTAGCGCGGGTCTGCAAACACCTTCTCCCAAGCATTTTTGTCGTCAAACAACCACGGAAAAAACTGCGGTCTCATAGAAGGGAAACTAGAAAAAACCTAATCAGTATTTACTATATTTGACTATTATGAAAGCCGAGTGGATAAATGCCTTTATTCTAGCGACTAGAGATACGTTCTCTAAAATGCTCAACGTTCACGTGGAAGCCAGCAAGCCTTATTTATATTCCGAAACGGTAAATATGAAGGATATTTCTGGAATGATAGGACTCTCAGGAACTATCAGGGGAGCCGTGGTTATAGGCTTCCCAGAAGATAGCGCGCTCAAGGCCGCAAGCAAGTTTATTGGCGAAAACTTTACGCAGCTTGGGCCAGATGTAAGCGATGCTGTTGGCGAGCTTGTGAATATAATCGCAGGCTACGTTAAGAAGTTCATCCAAAACGAGAGGTTTGGAATTTCCCTGCCATCCATAGCCAGAGGGCCAAAGCACATGGTATATATGCCTAGCGGTATTCCAACCATAGTTATACCTTTCAGTTCAGCAGAGATTGGCAACTTTGTGCTAGAAGCGGCTCTTGCCGAAGGGCATAATGACTGAGGCTCAGGGTTCCTATTCTCTAAGCAGCTATCTAAGTTCCGTTCAAAGATTGATTAAATATAAAGTGCCGGCCGTTTGGGTTCACGGAACTGTGGCGAGCTTGCAGGAGAGGAGTAGTGCAGTTTATATAAACCTTGCGGAATACGAAGAAAACTCAGTTTCTCCCAAAGCCACCCTTGGGCTTGTGGTATTCGCTTCTCAATATGCTGCCTTGTGCCGCAGGCTCTCAGAGCTTCCAGTACCCTTTCAAATAAAAAAAGATTTAAAAATAAAAGTCTTGTTAGAAGCAGATTTTTATATTCCGCAGGGAAAATTTCAGTGCAAAATAATAGATATAGACACGACTTTCACAATAGGGGAAATAGCCATAACCAGGGAAAAAATATGGAAAATGCTTGTGAAAGAAAATTTGCACAGAATGAACGGAGAGCTTCCAATGCCAATGCTACCTCTTAACATAGGCCTAATAACATCTGAGAGCAGTGCCGCTTACAAGGATTTCACCTCTACGATTAGAGCCTCTGGGTATGCCTTTAGCATAACAACCATTTCTGCCAAAATGCAAGGGCAAAACACAGAATCCGATATTGTGGAAGCATTAGGTAACTTAAGGAATTACAATGACTTAGATGTTGTTTGCATAATAAGGGGAGGTGGCGCAAAAACCGACTTGGTTTTCTTTGATAGCTATGCCCTTTGCAAGGCTGTGGCTATTTTCCCCTTGCCCGTGCTAACAGGAATAGGCCACGAAATTGACGAATCTCTCTTGGACAAGGTTGCCCATACCCACCTGATAACCCCAACCGACTGCGCGAACTTTTTAATAGCAAGGGCAGATTCCGCTCTGCAAAGGTTGCAAACTATATCTTATGAGTTTGCAAATTTTATGCAACTTTTCTCAAGAGAGCGAGATAAACTGACTTACAAATCTATGCAAATTTCAAATATGTGCGAAAAAAGGTTTGTTAACGAGAAAGAAAGGTTATCCAGAAATCTGCTTGGTTTAAAGCGAGGGGTTCCAAAAATAATGGAATATCAAAAACAGGCTTTGGAATTATTGGAAGAAAAAACAAAAGCGGCAAACCCCGAAATTCAGCTAAAAAGAGGCTATACCATAACCAAAAGCAAAAACGGAAACATCCTGCGCTCGGCAAAAGAAGCCGCCAAAACCCCGGTATTGAAAACTATGTTCCACGATGGGGAAATAGAAACGTATAAACAACGTTTGTGATCCATTTTTGCATAACCCAAAAAATTTTGTTGTTTAAATATGCTCCATACTTGAAATTTCTACATTTGCATATATGAATGATATTATTGTACATCAAGTTAATGTAGCCCATTATAGGCTGGTTGAACTCTCAAATCTAGCAGAGCAAGCCAAGCCATTTTATGACTGGGTAGAAAAGATAGCAAAGCAAGTAACTGGTTATAATAAGTCTCTTTCTGAAATATTGTTTATAAGTAATAAGTCAGAGATAAAGAAAATAATTTGTTTTTGTTACTCAAAGGAACAAGATGAAAAACCTTTATTATTTGATGGCATTGGACGAATTTATGAACATAAAAAAGATTGTTTTTATTTCTTTGCATGGATAATAAGAGACGCTCCAAAACAGAGATTGGAACCTTTAATAACTCGTATGCAAAAACTTGACAATATTAAAAAATTAATTGCAGAAACAGATACACTTGTTGAACTAATATACCGATATAGAAATGTTGTTAAAACGTTCGATTGGCAGACAGTACGAGAAATAATAATTGATAGACTAGAAGGCTCAAGAAGAAGTATAAAAGGTCATGGAATAGAAGCTAGAGTAAGAACTAGCCTTATTGCAGCAATACAGCATTATTATTCAATACATAATAATTACGGAAATTTTAAAAATCCAAAAGTTGCAGAAAAGCAAATTAAAATAAAAAGTCACTCGGTTGATGTATCCGTTACTCTAACAAATAAGAAATCATCTATTGAAGAAAATATTTTCATTCCTATAAAAACAAGAGAAACTGAAGGTGGTGGTCATTCTCATCTATTTACTCGTGATATTATATCTGCAATAACCGATATAAAAAAAGAATTTGAAAATTCACATATTATTGCAGTTATAATTGCAGAAAATTGGTCTTTGGAAGAATTAAAAATCATTGATGGAATCGTAGAATATATATTTTATTTTAATATGAATCCAAATAAATTTATAGGTTTTGATGATGAATCGCAACAAAAACTAAATAAATACATTGATAAACTATTTAAAAAATGAGGTAGAAATGAGCGGTACTATATTTTTAGGTGATGTTAGAAAGCAAGCTTGTATGCTTAATGATGATTATTTTCAATGTATTATAACGAGTCCCCCTTATTTTGGGCTTAGGAATTATTCGGATGACAGTATGAATGAAATAGGGCGTGAAACCAACTTATCAGATTATGTAAAGCATTTGGTAGAGGCATTTTCCTTGTTGCGCCCAAAATTACGTGATGATGGTTTATTATGGCTTAATCTTGGTGACACATATAAGGAAAAGTCTTTATTGAGCGTACCTTGGCGGGTTGCTTTGGCATTACAGGATGATGGTTGGATTTTAAGAAGTGATATAATATGGCATAAATCTAATGCTATGCCATCTTCTGTTAAAGACAGACCAACTGTTGACCATGAATATATTTTTATGTTTTCTAAAAATATAAAATATTTTTATAATGCTGATGCTATAAGAGAACCTCACATAACCTTCACCGAAAAATCAAAAACTCGTGGAGGGAGAAATCATTTTGGCAAACGAAATGGAACTCCAGAAAGAGGAAAAAATGGAGGAAATCCAAATTTACATAATGGTCGTTGGGATCAAGCTTTTCACCCAAATGGCCGAAACAAAAGAACAGTTTGGGAAATTCCTTTAGGTAAATTTAGAGACGCGCATTTTGCTGTTTTTCCAGAAAAATTAGTTGAGAATTGCCTACTAGCTTCTACACAAGCGAACGACTATGTTTTAGACCCATTCTGTGGTTCAGGAACAACAGGCATAGTAGCTTTAAAGCATAACAGAAATTTCATTGGAATAGAATTGGTCAAAAAATATCAAAATATGGCGCAAAAAAGAATAAATACATTGGTTGTTCAAAATACATTATTTTAATAGAACTTATGTTGAGGTTGTTCCCAAATCATTTTACTATATTCCCATATATGTACAATGTGTTTGAATTTTTTATTACAAGCATTTCTGCCAATATTGTTTACATGGCAATTCCCTTGATTCTTTTATCTGTCGTGGTATCTGCTGTTTATTTAGACAAAAAAAGCGTTCCTGTTATTGTGGTGGCTCTGTTTGCTGGTATTATATTTGGCGGTGATGGATTTAAATTGTGGCAATTCAGCGATATGAAATTAACTAACGAGTTGGCAAATTTAGCTTTGGTATTTGTTTTGTTTCACGGTGGATTTTGCACAAAAAAAGAAAACTTGAAACAGGTGGCTCTGCCAGCTATTGGGCTTGCATCTTGGGGTGTTCTATTAACCGCAATATTTACTTTTATATGCTTGCATTTCTTTTTGAAATGGGATAGAGATCTCTCTATTTTGCTATCTGTGATAATATCTTCTACCGATGCTGCCGCCATATTTTCAATTTTAAGAAAACAATCGCTCAAAAGCAAGCTGACATCCACCATAGAAATAGAAAGCGCGGCAAACGATCCTATGGCTGTTTTGCTCACTCTAATTGCAGTGCAGGCTTTGGCTTCCGATGCAAGCATAAGCATTTATTCCTTTGTAGGGGAATTTCTGTGGAAATTTTTAGCTGGCACTGCTTTTGGATTTTTCATAGCTAAATTCGTGGTGAACCTCATAAACAAGCTCTCTCCTCAAGAAAACAGCTACTATTACATAATACTCCTCTGCACCGCAATGTTCACCTACGGCTTTACCGAAACCCTTAACGCAAGCGGAATACTAGCGGTTTTTACCGCAGGCATTGTTATGGGAAATATGCAATTTGTGCACAAGCAAGGCGTTTATAATTTTTCTTCTGCCATATCAACCATATCCAACATATTGCTCTTTGTGTTGCTAGGGGTGCTGGTTTCTCCGCACGATTGGTTTAAGGACGGTTTGATATTAAAAGGAATTTTGCTTTTTGTTTTCCTCTCTTTTGTTTCAAGACCTGCTGCTGTATTCCTTGGAACAATAGGGATGCGCCTTCAATTCAAAGACAGATTTTTCATAGCTTGGTCGGGGCTGCGTGGTGCAGTTCCCATTGTGCTTGCCACATATCCTATAGCTAATAATTTGCCCCACGGAATGGAAATTTTCAACCTTGTGTTCTTTGCCGTTTTGCTCTCTTTGATAGTTCAAGGTTCATCACTTGGCAAAATTGCAACTCTTTTAAAATTATCTTCGCCATCTCGCCCCGAACCGCCATATAGCCTTGAATTTTTCACAAAGAACGATATGGAAATAGGACAAAAAATAACTGTTTTCACCGTTGATTTGCCTGCACCGGAAGGTTGCAAAGGTCCTCTTATCAGAGAATTGAAATTGCCAGAAAACACGCTTTTGCTGATGATAGCTCGCAGAAAAAAAGTCCCCATTCTCTTTAGAAGAACTCAGAAAATTTTGAGTTTGCTGAATAAAAACACCATAAAGCACGGAGAAGAGGCAAAAATGCTTGTGGATAAAGCGGCGGAAATTATTATGGAAATAAATGAAAAAAAATATTTCCACAGCGATGAAAACGAAGAAGAATACGATGTTTGGCAAGTGCTTCCCCCGCGAGGAGATACGGTTTTATACGGCTGGGACCAGATAACTGTGCTTGCAAAGGTAGAAGATGAAAAAAAAGTAAGGGAAGCTCTGCTAAATGCCTTTGAGAATATAACCATTAAAGAGGGTTTGCATCGTTTTGCTGACGGCAGCGATTCCAATTTTTAATATTTGTTCGCCTTGCAGAAAGTCCCCTTTTTTTATCGTAAGAGATTAAAGCAATAGCCTTATCGTAATTTAAGCCTATGCGGCTGAAATCTGTTTCTTTTCCCTGCAAATTTTTTCCGTACCAAATCAAAGATTGAATTTCTTTGTTATTTTTTAAAGGTGGCTCATTTTCGTCTGTTTGCTCAAACATTAAAACAGCCGCACTCAAAGGCTCTTCTTTAGAGCTATCTAAAGCCACTTGTGAACCAAAAAAACGGAGTTTATGACCTTCATATACTATATCCAAAATATAATCTTGTGCTTGCTCATCTATAAGTTTTAGCTCTGCAAAAACATCTTCACCAGTTAGCCACGAACCAAGAGGTCCAAGCCAGTAAAAATTTTCGCTGCTATCTAAAGTTGAAAGCAAATCTCGCTTTAAGTTTTCATTTAAGCTATCCCCTATCGCAACCATATTTTTGCCTCTGTACCTAGCAGCGGAGGTGCGTTCAAAAGCGAGTAGTGAATCAGGGGGTTGCAACCAAATTCTAAGCCCGGTGCGAACATCATTGGAATCGTTGTCGTCGTTTGGCAAAACAACCATTGCACTCAGGCTGTTATTGCAGGGAACAATCCAAACGGCAAACTCATTTATGCGGGTTAGCGTAGGTTTAGGCTCATAAAATTTGCCATACCAAGTGAGCAAACCAGTTACCAAAAACAAAATAAAAACCTTAACCCAGTGTAGAGGTGCTAGTTTTTTACTATCTTTATCTGAAAAGCTTGGAGTAAGAAAACCCATTATGAAAAAGATAGAAAAACTCCTGATAGTAGCGGCATTTATGGCGCTCCCCTCTCCTGTTTTGGCAATTAACGAAACCCCCACAGATATAGACTCGCTTTTAAGAGGCAAAGAATATCAATTCCCTTATTTGGATTCCTCTTATCGCAATAACTACAGTGATGTATCTCACGAAAAGAGTTCTGGCAAAGAACAAGAGACTGCTTATATTTTGCAATTTGATGCCATTGCAAATTTTGATGTTGCCCAAGCTCGCAGAGCAAAACTGCAAGTTCAAACCGGCTACGATATACAAATGGTTTTTGACGCACCTTTCTATAAACTCCGAGGTGGATATTTCAAAAAGAAAACAGAAGCAGAAGACAAAGCTAGAGAGCTTTCCCTGTATAACATATCTGCTTTTGCCGTTAAGGTAAAATAAATTATATGCTATACTCCGGCTCTAAGTTTTTCAATGCTTCATCAAATATATCTCCAAAGCGATCTATAAAAACATTGGAAATAGAAGGGTCAAATTGCTTTCCCCCATTTAACTCTATTTCAATAAGCGCATTTTCAATTTGAATAGCTTTTCTGTATGGCCTAGTTGATGTCATTGCATCAAAGCTATCTGCTATTGATATAATTCGCGCATATAGAGGAATTTGCTCACCGTAAATACCCTGCGGATAACCCGTGCCATCAAATCTTTCGTGATGGTGATAGACCACTGGAACCAAGTCTTTGAAGGCCCCTATGGCTTTGAGGATATTCGTTCCTATCTCAGGATGTTTTTTGATTGTGGCAAATTCTTTATCCGATATCCTAGACTCTTTGTGGAGAATAATATCTGATATCCCTATTTTCCCAATATCGTGCAATAGGGCAGATATTTTGAGCCCAGCAATGTTTTCTTCGGGCAATTTCAAATGCTTGGCAATGCCTATGGAATATTCCATAACTCGGCGTGAATGACCAGCGGTGTATTTATCTCTAGCATCTAATGCCTCGGATAAAGCCATAACCATTTCAAAATTCATAAAAATTCCTCGAAGACTGTTATACAGGC
The DNA here is from genome assembly GCA_964540355.1 of uncultured Fibrobacteraceae bacterium. Lineage (GTDB taxonomy): Bacteria > Fibrobacterota > Fibrobacteria > Fibrobacterales > Fibrobacteraceae > Fibrimonas. The sequence goes on from CAZIMU010000030.1 coordinate 13,221, forward strand.
ATAATATAGTAAACATATATGTTTACTATATTATTAGAAGAGCTTCTGACCAAAGCTTAGTAAAATACATATAAATTTACTATGTTATTTGTATATGAGAATATCAGCAAAAGGTCGTTATGCTCTTGCCGTTATGGTTCAGATGGCAGAAAATTACGGCTATGGGGCAGACATCGCCGTTGTCAATATTTCCAAGAATCTGGGTATTTCCAAGATATACCTTGAGCAGATTTTTTCGCTTTTGAAAAAAAATGGGCTTTTGAATTCGGTAAAAGGCACTAAGGGAGGTTATCATCTCGCACGAAGACCAAAGTTAATCACGGCAACAGATATTTTATATGCTGTGGAAAATTCGCTTTTTGAAGAAACCAAAGGCTCGGCTTCTGATAAAGCACCAGAAGTTGATAAGTCCATACGCTTATTGGTTTTCGATGAACTGAACAAAAAAATCAAAGAAACTCTGGATGCCATCACGCTTGAAGCTATGGCTTCAGAAGCGGAAAAACATAAGTTAGATGGCAAGGATATGTTTTATATATAATGGCCCTTCCCTAGAGGGGAATTATTCTATATTCATTCAATACTTGAATAGCGGAGTTTTATATGGGATTACTCAAAGCAGCGATGGGTTCTGCTGGTGGTGTTTTGGCAGACCAGTGGTTGGAGTTTTTTATTTGCGAAAGCTTGGATGCCAATGTGCTGGCTACCAAGGGGCAAAAAAAGACTAGCAAAAGAAGCAGCAATACAAGCGGAGAAAATAATATTATCTCCAATGGTTCTGGAATTGTGGTGAACAAGGGGCAAGCCGCTATAATTGTTGATAATGGCCGCATTGCAGAGTTTTGCGCAGAAGAAGGACATTACACTTACGATCATTCTTCTGAACCCAGCATTTTCCACGGGGGCTTGGGACAAGGGCTTGTTGGTTCCATAAAAAGCATGGCAGAGCGTTTTAAATACGGCGGCAGCCCGGGCAAAGACCAGCGCGTATATTATTTTA
>CAZIMU010000031.1:0-13925 GCA_964540355.1 uncultured Fibrobacteraceae bacterium
CATTTGATATAGGCGACACACTTTCCTCTGTGGATGCACCGGAATCCCTGCCGCGCATTCAACTTGACCCTCCCACAATTTCAATGCTGTTCACGGTGAACACCTCGCCTCTTGCAGGCAAGAGCGGTGGAAAATTTTTAACAGGCAACCATCTTTTGGAACGTTTGGAAAGAGCGAGAATGGCAGACCCTGCTCTGTTCGTTGAAAAAACAGATGGAGCAAGTGCGTTCAAGGTTAGCGGCAGAGGCGTTATGCACCTAACAATACTCATTGAAAATATGCGGCGCGAGGGCTACGAATTCACAATAGGCAGCCCACAGGTTATTTTCCAAAAAGCCGAAGATGGAAGTGTTTTAGAACCCATTGAGCAATTCAAAGTAGAAGTTCCCGCCGAGTTCAGCGGTGCCATTATTGAGGAACTCGGAAGGCGCAAAGGCGAAATGACAAATATGCTTCAAGACGACAACAACCGCGTTTTTTTGGAATACAATGTGCCGAGCAGAGGTTTAATAGGGATAAGAAGTTTATTGCTTTCGCTCTCAAAAGGTTATGCCATAGCCCAATCCATATTTTTGGAATACCAACCGCATAAAGGCGAAATCCCAAGCCGCGTAAATGGAGTTTTAATTGTAAAAGACCCCGGCGTTGCAAGTGCCTACGCATTGTGGAAATTGGAAGAGCGCGGCTATATGATTATACCGCCAGGCGCAGATGTTTATGCTGGAATGATAGTTGGCGAACACAACCGCGATGTGGATATAATAGTCAATGTGACAAAATCAAAACACTTGACCAATATGCGAGCCTCCGGCAGTGACGACAATATTTTGCTAACTCCCTACCGCAGAATGAGCCTTGAGGAATGTGTGACATTCATTAACGAAGATGAATGTGTTGAAATTACCCCAAATGTTTTGAGGGTTAGAAAAAGCGAGCTAGACGAACACAGACGAAAGGCTGCGGCAAAGTTGGATTGAAAATGAAAAAGAGCTTAAACTAGGTCAATAGCCCTTTTATTCAAAAAAATCTTCACAATCACTAGGTTCTGCATCATCGCCATAAAGATAAACATCTACTCCATTAATTGGGTTACACTTATATCTATATCCTGGCTGGCAAGAAGAAGTCTGAAAACTAACAGGATTGCCAAAGTCCATACCTATTCTTGTACATTCGGAACTGGACACAGGCTCTAAACAGAAGGTTTCTTCCCAGTATTCGCTAAAGTAAGAATAGCACGCTCCTCCTGAATTGGGGTTGCTTGCAGAACTAGAACTTGGCTCTGTAGTAGGACAACTATTTACAGGTCTGCCACCCATATCAATACAACTCTGTACGTCGTAATCTGATGGTATTTCTTGGCAATAATGCTCAGTACCATAGTAGTCGTCGAAAATGCAATAGCCTTGATCACCACCTTGGCTCCCTTTGGAACTAGAGCTTGGCCTTGTTGTGCCACCCGCAGAACTAGAGCTTGGTTCGTCATCTTCGTCATCTCCCATAATATCTTCGCAAGTAGCACCTCTAAACCCTGAGCCATACGCATACATATATAAGGTTCCTTCAAAGACTTCTTCATCTTCTCCCTCGCATTTTAATCTTTGTCCAGATGGGCAAGAATTCATAAACTCAGCAGTAAAGGCATTCGGCATATCTGGATCAGCATTCATCTCTTCAAGAAACGCGTCACAATCCGATCGGGTTACAGATCTTGATATACCTTCTGCGCACAAATTTAAATAGTTTTCTCTACCAGTAAAGGTTAAATAGCAAGCTCCAGATTTGGAATCTGGACCACTAGTCGCCCCTTTGGAACTAGAGCTTAGTTTTGAGCCGCCCTTAGCGCTAGAACTGTATTCGTCATTGTTATCATCGCCGTTTGAGCAAGCGGAAAATACTAGTACTGCAAGGATAGTGACAAGATAAATGTAAATGTTCTTCATAGAACCTCCTTTATAATTAATATAGTAAAAAGCCGATTTTTCAAATTATCTCATATCCATAACCCTGTTCTGCCAAAAACAGCTGGCGGTTCATGGCAAATTCCTGCTCGCGGGAATCTTTTGTCACAAGGGAATAGAACATTGCGGGGCGGCCGTCTTTTTTCGGACGCAAAACCCTGCCTAGCCTCTGCGCTTCTTCTTGCCTGCTGCCAAAGGTACCCGAAATTTGGATTAAAACGCTTGCATCGGGTAAATCTATCGCGAAATTCCCCACCTTGCTAACCATCAAAATTCTAATTTCGCCGCTTCTAAAGCTATCGTAAATCCGGTCTCGCTCTTTGTTTGGGGTTTTGCCGGTTATTAAAGGGACATTTATTTCTTTTGCCAGTGCTTCCAACTGCTCTATATACTGCCCTATTATCAAAATGCGGTCGTTTTCTTCGCTGTGTTTTTCCAGCAGGTTTTTCACAATGCTGAATTTTTCTGGATTACAGCCCGCTATGGAAATTTTTTCGCGGAGCGGTGCAACAGCATAGGATATTCTTTGCTCGGAATCCATTGGTACCCTTATCTCGTGGCATTTAGCCTGCGCAATCCAGCCCTGAGCCTCTAAAACACGCCAAGGAATATCGAATTTCTTTGGACCGATGAGAGAAAAAACCTCAGTTTCTTTATGGTCTTCCCTAACCAAGGTAGCCGTTAACCCCAGTCTTCTGGTAGCCTGCATATCCGCAGAAAATCTGAACACCGGAGCCGGCAAAAGATGTACCTCATCGTAAATCATCAGTCCCCATTTTTGAGATTCAAAAAGAGAAAAATTGGTGAATTCCTCGCTTTTACGCTTTCTTTGCGTTAATATTTGATATGTGGCAACCGTCACCTGCCCAATTTCTTTTACATCGCCGGAATATTCCTTAACCTGCTCTTTTGTAAGAGTTGTTTTTTGCAGAATTTCCCTTATCCACTGGCGGGCAGCGGTAACGCTCGGCGTTAAAATAAGGGTGTGAGATTTTACCAAAGCCATCACCGCCATACCTATAATGGTTTTGCCCGAACCACAAGGCAGCACAATAACGCCAGACCCGCCTTTTTCCGAACCTGATGCGTGAAAAATCTGAGCCGCATCTCTTTGGTAGTCCCTTAGCACAAAACTTTGATTTAGTTCCATTTCCAGAGGCTCGCCCCGAACATAACCCGCTATGTCTTGCACGGGAAAGCCCAGCTCCGTGAGCACTATTTTGAGTTTACCACGCACAAGCGGGCTAACTATCGCAGCGGTATTTGATATAAAAGATTCAATATATCCTTGAATTTCCTTTCTTTTGCAAAGCTCCAAAAACAAAGGCTCGCTATCGGATTCCAAAACCAAATTGCCATTTGAGAGTTTTAGTCGCAAAATTCCATAACGCTGCATATATTCGGTTATTTCCACAACAACATTCGCTGGAATTTCGTAAGCACTATATTTCTTTAATATCTCCAAAACATCTTCTGCCCTGAGTCCTGTTGAAGCTGCATTCCAAAGGCTCAAATGAGAAATGCTATATGTATGAAAATGCTCTGGGCTTTTCACAAGTTCCGTGAATGGGGCAATGGCATCCCGCGCTTCGTGATGCTGCTCGCTGTCCACATTGAGCAACACCTCCATATTGCTCTGAACTATAACACAGGGATTTGGCATATTTTATGAGAGAATATAGTAAGTAAATTCATATCCCTTGTCCCCTGTCCCTTGTCCCTGAACACTTGAGTATGAATTAATGTATTTTCTATATTACCACCATGCGTTACTTTTTCATTTTTTCGCTTATACTCTGTACCCTAGCACCACAAGCCTTTGCAGAAGGCAAGGTTTTTGGCAAAAACTATACTGGCATAAAGAAAATAGAAGCCATTTTAGAAACTCACGAAGGTACCATTACTGTGAATTTGGCTTTTAAAGAAGCCCCGAACACAGTGGCAAATTTTATAGACCTAGCAAACAAGGGTTTTTACAACGGGCTTCCATTTCATAGAGTTATTCAGCGTTTTGTTATTCAGGGCGGAGACCCAAACGGCAACGGCTCTGGTGGCCCTGGCTATTCAATAGATGACGAAACCAACAATTTAAAGCACGTTCCAGGTACACTTTCCATGGCAAATTCCGGACCTAACACCGGAGGCTCGCAGTTCTTTCTTGTTCAATGGAATCAACCGCATTTAGACGGCAAGCACACTGTTTTTGGAATGGTGGAAAAAGGTTTAGATGTGGTCTATCGCATTGAACCCTACGATCCCATTATAAGCGTGAAAATAACGGAAACAAAATAAAAACGGAATTTCTATGCCAGCCAAAAAAAACGCGCCTAAAAAAACCGTTGCCAAAGAACCAAAGCCCGCTAAACCACCAAAGCCTGCGGTTGTCAAAGAGCCAAAGGTCGCTTTGCAAAAACCTTCGCAACCGAAAATTGAATCTTGTTTAATGATTCAAGGAGCAAAATTTTTAAAAGTTCCTTTTTTTGTTGATTTAAAAAAAGATGATATTTCTGGCAGGCAAAAATTACCAGAAAAACCAACGGCTTGCAGCAGGCCAAAGATAAATGGAGCCTTAGACAGCAAAAATTTGGTTGAGCTTCTTTCTCAGCAGTTGGAATTTGAAAACAGAACCTACTTTGAAGGCTGCGAAGGGCAAATTTGCGTTAAATGCAATGTGAATAATGTTGACCAAAAATACTATGTTGACAAATCCCTCGGTTATTGCACAGACTGCGCTCTGCTACTTGGGCTTGGGCAATCCAAAGAAGGCGTGTTTTCAGATGCTCAAATGGAACTCATGCGGCGTTCAATGGAAAAATCCAAAGATATAGAAAGCGAAGACGATATAGAAAGCGCGCTTGGCGAAATGGATTTGGAACTTGAACTAGAAGAAGAAGCCCTTTTTGCAGAAGAAGACCCCGCGGAATTCAATACTTGATTTTGGGAGTTTCAGGTTTTTAGTTTGCATAACATAAAAGCTCTGTGCAAGGCATTAGGCAAGCCGCAAAAATCATTTAAAAGTATTCACATAGTTGGCACAAACGGCAAAGGCAGCACAGCCCTTTATTTGGCAAATATTTTGCAAGCCCACGGAATTAAAACCGGACTTTTCACAAGCCCCCATTTGGTGAACCTCAGAGAGAGAATTAAAATAGACGGAAAAATGATCCCGCAAAAAAATATTGATTCTATGTTGGCTCGCATAGAACAAGCTGCAAAAACCACAAATATCAAACCATCTTATTTTGAAACCTTAACCGTTGCTGCTTTTTTGTGGTTTAAAGAAAAAAAAATTCAAGTTGCCGTTTTGGAAGCAGGGCTCGGCGGCAGGTTAGACTGCACAAAAATCGCAGAAGGGGATATTGTTGCGCTCACAAGCATAGGCTTAGACCACACAGAAATTCTTGGAAACACAAAGGAGAAAATTTTAAGGGAAAAACTTGGAATTGCAAAAAAGGGCGCAGTTATAATCACAAAGAGAAAACGGGTTTCACCGCCTCTTGCGGTTGGGAACTATGGGAAAATTTATGTTAGGAATGCGGAACTCTCTTGGGGGGTTGCTAAAAGATTTTTGGCAAACGATTTTAATGAAAACTTGGCAAGGGCTGCTCTTAAAAAAAGTTTATGGCAGGGCAGGATGCAAATGCTTTTCAAAAATGGGAAATTAAAAGCCATTTTAGATGGGGCGCATAATCCGGCAGCAGCCAAGGAGCTTGCAAAGTGTTTAAAGGAAAAAAATATAAATTCGCTGCCTTGCATTTTCGCTTCGCTCACAGATAAAGATACTTTCAATGTTCTTAAAGCATTAAAGCCGCATATATCCGTTTGCTACACGGCGCAAATTGATAATTCAAGGGCAAGGAGTGTGGAGGAACTTTGCGAGATTTGCAAAAAACTGAAAATAAAAGCAGAACCGCTTGCGGGTTCCATTAAAAATTGCGTTCTGAAATCAAAAAATCCGATGCTGATAACTGGCTCGCTTTACTTGGTTGGGAAGGCTATTTTTGTGCTGCGCGGTGAGTTTGGTGAGTTAGCGGAATTTAGGGGATTGAAAGAGACGGTGGATTAGACAATAAAACAATTTCTACCTTACACCCTATATGTCACAGATAAACCTAACATTTCCAGACGGTGCTGAAAAATCCCTTGAAAGCGGGATTACCGGATTGGATATCGCAAAAAGCATTTCGGAAGGGCTTGCTCGCAAAGCCATTGCCGTTAAAGTCGGCGAAAAAATTTTAGACCTAAACCGCCCCATAACTACAAATGGCACATTTCGCATAATAACCGCAAGCAACGAAGATGCAGATGCCCTTTATGTGCTGCGGCACTCCTGCGCCCACGTTTTGGCAGAGGCAATTTGCGCACTCTGCCCAGGCACAAGGCTCGCTTATGGCCCCCCTGTGGAAGACGGTTTTTACTACGACCTTGCAACACCCGAACCTTTGACACACGCAGATTTTGAACGCATTGAAAAAAAGATGGCGGAGATAATAAAAGAAGACCGCCCATTTACACGCATTGATGTTTCAAAAGAAGAAGCCCTTAAACGCACAGAAGGCGATAAATACAAAAGAGACAATGTGGATAGAGCCATTGAGCGCGGAGATACTGTTTTTAGCTTTTATGCAAACGGAATCCCAAACGAAGGCTGGGAAGATTTATGCGCAGGTCCGCACGTTCCAAGCACGGGCAAACTAAAAGCGTTCAAAGTACTCAGCCTTGCCGGAGCCTATTGGCACGGAGACCAAAAAAGCGACCAGCTCACCAGAGTTTATGGAACCTGCTTTGCAGACAAAACGGGTTTGGATGCCCATTTGAAATTTTTGGAAGAGGCAAAGAAAAGAGACCATCGCCGCCTTGGGCAGGAGATGGATTTATACCACATAGAAGACCACAGCCCCGGCATGGTGTTTTGGCACCCGCACGGAGCGGTGCTTGTGAATGTGTTGAAAGACTTTGTTCGCAAAGAAATCACAAAGCGAGGCTACAAAGAGGTGATTACCCCCGAAATAGTGGATAAATCCCTTTGGATAAAAAGCGGTCACGCAGACAAATACGATTCCAATATGTTCAAAACCTTGGCAGGCGAAAAAGATATGGCGGTAAAGCCGATGAACTGCCCCTGCCATATTGAAATTTTCAACCAAGGTTTGAAAAGCTGGCGCGACTTGCCGCTTCGCTTTGCCGAATTTGGAAAATGCCACCGCAACGAACCGGCTGGCACAATGCACGGCTTGATGAGAGTTCGCGGCTTTGTCCAAGACGATGCTCATATATTCTGCACCGAGGAGCAAATCACTCAGGAAGTGAGCAGTTTTTGCACATTGGTAAAAGACCTTTACAAAGTTTTTGGCTTTGAAAAAATAACCGTGAAATTCAGCACACGCCCAGAAGTGAGAGTTGGTTCAAACGAGCTTTGGGACAAAGCGGAAAACTCCTTGGAAGAAGCCACAAAACTCGCAGGTTTGGAATACAAGCTGAACCCAGGCGAAGGTGCATTCTATGGGCCAAAATTAGAATTTGTGCTTAAAGATTCTTTGGGCAGAGATTGGCAATGCGGCACAATTCAGGTGGATTTCAATATGCCCGGTCGCCTTGGCGCGGAATACGTTGGCAAAGACAACCAAAAACACACGCCCGTTATGCTACACCGCGCCGCCTTAGGCTCACTTGAACGCTTTATAGGTATTCTAACCGAAGAATTCGCAGGCGATTTCCCATTTTGGCTCGCTCCTGTGCAAGTTCGCGTTCTGCCCGTTTCCGAAAAATTCTCGGAATATGCGGAGAAAATTCGCAAGGAACTCATAGAAGCAGACATTCGTGCGGAGATAGACAACTCAAACGAAAAGGTAGGCTACAAAATTCGCCTTGGCGAGTTGGCTAAGATACCATATTTGCTTGTTGTTGGCGAAAAGGAAATTGCCGAAAACGCCGTATCTGTTCGCAAGAGGAAAGAGGGTGATTTGGGAAAGAGGAGCTTGGGGGAGTTTTTGAAAGAGATTGCCCTCAGTTAGAAACTTTCAAAGTTCCGTTTTCCGCTACGAAAATTACAAGGTCGTTTCCTTCGTTTTTACCCCATTCGGTAACCAAAAATAAGCCTTCGGCAACTCTTCCAATGAACTGGAGATTCCAATATCCAGGATCGTCACTCACACCTGTTTGCCAGTTCGCTTTTCCCTCATATAACTGGTAGGGATAATCGGCAGTGAAGTAATCGTAATTTTGGTCTCGCAAAACGATTTGGAACAGCCCGTTATCGGTATTTTCGTACAACATAAGCATTAGACTGTGTGGTTCTCCACCAATATCAAAGTTGGCAATTACTTCCGAATGAATGATTTTGCGCCCGTTTTGCTGTTTTTCCATAGCCTCAATATCAGCCCTGTAGGCAGTTGGACGTTCATGTTCGTAAGGATAGTAAAGGATGTTATCCGGTACTCCTCCCCACTTCACAGAATCGTTATATAAGAAAAAGAAACGATTTCCGCAAGACCCTTCGCAGCCAGTAGTATCAAAATGGACAATTTCATATTCCGAGCCTTTCGTAGTCTCATAATTGGGGAAATGGGCTTCCATCTCTTCGGGTTCTCTTGCCGTTTCCTTTTCTCCAATATATTTAATTCTTAATATTTTGTCTTGATAAACGGCACGGGTATATTCTTTGCTTGAAGTTGTGTTGCTCTTGGTAACGACAAGACGTGTAGGGGGTGTTGCATAATTACCGTTGGTTCTGCCTGTACCCCATTTCGTTTCCGCAATCGAGCGCAGAGGTGCTGCCTTTTTTTCTTCGCAGGCAAAGCAAAAGATAGCCAGCCAAGCAACAAGTGTCAATTTCACGATTTTTTTGATGTTTTTCATACTTATTGTAAAGATATAAAATTTTTGAGCAAACAGGGCGGTTAATTGCAACGGAAATGAGAAAGTTTCCTTATTTGAGGGAAAAAAACACAAAAAGTTTCCTTATTTGAGGGAAATTTTGTATATTTATATATATGAAGGAAGTTTTAAAAGAAATCATTGTAGAAAGCCAAGGCAATTTGCCTGCGGAGGCAAAAGCTCGTTCTTGGGAAATTCCAATGGATACGGAAAAGGTGATAACCCTTCCGGGGGTTCGCCGTTCTGGGAAATCTTCGCACTTTTTTTTGGCACAAAACAAACTTTTGCAAAATGGAATCCCAAAAGAAAAGATTTTGTTCTTGAATTTAGACGATGAAAGGTTGGATTTTTCTGAAAATAATATAGGTTTAATACTGGAAGCCTACAGGGAATTGTATCCAGAAATTTCAATAAAAGAGGTTTACTTTTTTTTAGACGAAATTCAAGTTGCAGATGGTTGGGAAAAATTTGTTAGAAGAATTTACGATACCATTTCAAAAAACATTTATTTAACGGGTTCCAACTCCAAAATGCTCTCTTCGGAAATAGCCACCGCCCTTAGAGGCAGAACTTTGCAATTTGAAATATTTCCACTGTCTTTTTCTGAATTTTGCGATTTTAAGAATATTGAAAAAAATATTTACAGTCCAGCAAAAAAAGCTGTTTTAATAAATGCCTTCAATGAATATCTTTTCAAGGGCGGTTTTCCAGAAATTGCGCTCACTAAAGATGTTTTTTGCGAGCAAATTTTGCAAGAATATTATCACGTTATGATTTTCAAAGATTTAGTTGAGAGATATGGCATAAAAAACACAAAAGTTCTGCGTTATCTGATTAAAAGGCTGCTCGCCAATTTAACCAAGCCAACTTCCGTAAATAAAATTTTCAACGAAATAAAATCTGCCGGAATCGCCATTTCCAAAAATACGATTTACGAACTTATAGACAGGCTGGAAAGCATATATATGTTTTTACCCCTGCCTAAATTCAGCGTTTCGCCAATCAAGGAATTTTCGGGAATGTCAAAGTATTATTGCATAGATAACGGCTTTAATTATGCTTTGCAAGGTGCGGTTTCTGAAAACAAGGGAGTATTTTTGGAAAATGCGGTGTATTTGCATTTGCGGAGAAAGCATCCCTTTGGCAAAGGTTTGTTTTATTTCAGGGAAAAATACGAATGCGATTTTTTGTGCTTGGAAAAGCAGAGCGTGAGCGAATTAATACAAGTTTGCTGGAGTTTGGAAAATCCAGAAACGGAGAAAAGAGAGATAAACGGCTTGATAGAGGCGGCAAAAGCTACTGGCTGCAAGAATTTGAAAATTATAACCACTGATGCGGAAAAGCATATTAAAATTGGCGAATTTGATGTTTTAGTGCAACCTGCTTGGAAGTTTATGATGGGTTGAATTTACTATATTTCCACTATGGCTCATAGCAACAAATTACTGGAAAATCTTTCAAAACATTTGTTTTGGGATTACGATATTGCCAAATTAAACGAGAAAAGCGATAAAAAATTTATTTTGGAGAGAGTTTTCACTAGAGGCTTTGAGAAAGACGAAAAACTTGTTTTTTCGTATTATGGGGAAAAAGTCATAAAAAATACGGTTGTTTCCATTCGCAATTTGGATAAAAAAACATTGAATTATTTGAGCGTTATTCTCAATATTCCCAAAAAGGAGTTTAAATGTTACAAACAAACGTTGGAATGCGGTAAAATACATAAATGAGAAGCCGAGTACGGCAACGATAAAAAGGGCTATTTTGAATAGTTTGAAGGATTATAATAGATAAACTGGCACGGTTTTTGCATAGTAGTTAAGTATGAAACTTAACTCTCCATTTTTGAATAACTTAGGCTTGGTAGCCCTGTTGTTCTTCGCTTGTTCCGCGTTTTCTGCGCCAACTTCCCTCTACGGGAACAACCTTTATACAGATAAAAAAGGCAAAAAGGCTGGAGATGTGGTAACCGTTCTGGTTATGGAAGCCGCAAAGGCAGGTAGCAATACCCAAACCCAAACCGGAAAAAAGAACGATATAAATATTGGACAGCAAGCTGCTGTAGGCAATAAACTTTTTAGCTGGCTACCCGGCTTTGGAGTTAAAGGCTCGGCAAATATCAATTACGATGGCAAAGGAACCACCGCACGCAATGGAGAACTGAAAGCAACCGTAACCGCACGCATCACAGAAGTTTTAGACAATGGAAATTTGCTAATTGAAGGCTCTAAACTAGTTGCCATAAACAGCGAAGAAGAGATTTTGGAAGTTAGCGGTACAATAAGAGCTGACGATATCAATCCCGACAATACAGTATATAGCTATAAAATAGCCGAGGCAGTTATTCGTTATTCTGGAAGTGGAACAAATTCCGATGCGGAAAAGCCTGGGTTGATAACAAGATTTTTTAACTGGATTTTCTAGGAACCTGCATAACAAAAAAAGGAGTTGGTATGCGAATAGACGACGAGAAGAAGTACAAAATAAGCTGGATTGAGGTAGTCATTGCCGTTTGCATTTTGCTTGCGATTTTGGTTTCCAATGCTAGCGGAGCAAGGGTCAAAGACATGGCAACGCTGGAAGGCGTTTCTGAGCAGCAACTAGTTGGCTATGGACTAGTTGTTGGGCTTGCCGGTACAGGAGACGGCACCCGAACCCAATTCACGGTTCAATCTGTTGCAAATATGCTGCAAAAGATGGGCATAGTTGTTAATCCCGCAGATTTGCGGCTTAGAAATGTGGCTGCGGTTATGGTAACTGCAAGTTTGCCCACTTTTGTTAAGCCCGGCAAAAAAATAGATGTGAACATTTCAAGCCTTGGCGATGCTCGCTCTCTTGAAGGAGGAACGCTCTTAATGACCCCCCTTCAAGGTTCCGATGGCGAATACTATGCTCAGGCCCAAGGCGCAATTACCCTTGGCTCGCTTTCTGCAAGAACAGGCCGCAATAGCTTTAAAAAAGGCCACACCAACTCTGGAACACTGCCAAATGGCGGGGTTGTGTATAAAGAAATTGAAAGCGCAAATTTAAAAAGCGGCACTCTTCGCTGGGTGCTTTCAAGCCCAGATTTCACAAGCGCAGTGGCAATGGCAAATGCGATAAACGGGGTTTTCCCTGGCGCAGCAAGGGCAGAAGATGCTTCTACAGTATTGGTAAATGTGCCAGAAAATATGAAAAACGATTATATGTCTTTCATAGCGCGTGCCGAAGTTGCCGAGTTTAATCCAAACACAAATTCACGCATTGTGCTAAACGGAAAAACAGGAACAGTGGTTAGCGGAGCAAACGTTCAAATAGACGAAGTTGCCGTTTCACACGGAAGCATCACCATTCAAATTGCCAATAACCAAGAAGCAGCACAGCCAACTTTCATAGGGCAGGCAACTCTGATAAACAATCAGCAGTTGAATGTGCAGGAACCACGCACGGAAACACGGGTTTTCCCAGCGGTCACAAATGCTGGTCAGTTAGCTCAAGCCTTGAATGGCCTTGGAGTTGCACCACTTGATATAATTTCAATTTTCCAAGCTATTAAAAAAGCAGGAGCATTGCACGCAGAGTTGGTGGTTATGTGATCTTGTAAAACTTGCGTTTGCCAGCCTGCACAACAATCTCGCCACTCCCCACAACGACATTCATATTCTGGTCTGCAACAGCAGACCCATTTATTTTAACGCCGTTGTTCTGAATCATTCGGCGGGCTTCGCCTTTGCTCGCAAAGGCTCCGGCAGCTACCAGCAAATCCAAAATGCCGTAATTGCCAGCGGTTAATTTAACCGTGGGCGTGTCGCTTGGCAAAACATCTCCGCTGTGAATGGCTTTTTCTTTTTCCACAGCCGCTGCTGCCGCCTCGCAGCCGTGATATTGCTTAACTATATCGGAGGCTAGTTCTTTTTTTGCGTTTAAAATATTTTCTTTTATCAGAGCCTCGTAGTTTTCTTTGGGAATATCTGTTAATAACTCAAACCAGCTTTCAACTAAAGCATCTGGGATATTGTAAATTTTATGGTACATTGAATCTGCCGACTCGTTTATGCCAACATAGTTGCCAAGCGACTTGCTCATTTTTTGCTCGCCGTCTATGCCGAGTAGTATGGGCATGAACAAGCCTGTTTGCGGCTCCATTTTCTCTCGTTCCTGCAATTCACGCCCGCACAGAACATTGAATTTTTGGTCTGTTCCGCCGAGTTCAATATCGCTTTTTATCGCAATGCTATCGTAACCCTGCATCAGAGGGTACATAAATTCGTGCAAACTTATCTCTTGCTCATTCTTATAGCGGCTTTTAAAATCTTTTCTCTCCAGCATTTGCGCAACGGTGATGTTGCTCATAAGTTCTGCGATTTTATCAAAAGACATTTTTCCAAGCCAATCGCCGTTATAGCGAATTTCGGTTTGCTCTTTTTTCACTATTTTGAAAAACTGCTCCTGATATTCCTTGGCGTTTTCCATAACCTGTTCGTGGCTAATGCGGGGGCGCATTTTGTTGCGGCCGCTTGGGTCGCCTATCATTGCGGTATAATCCCCCACTATCAAAATAACCTGATGCCCCATCTCCTGAAACTGCCGCAGCTTGCGCATAACCACAGTATGCCCCAAATGTATATCCGGTGCGGTTGGGTCAACACCGAGCTTAATGCGAAGCGGAACGCCCGTATCTATGGACTTCTGAATTTTTTTTGCAAATTCAGGTTCGGGGACAATTTCTTGCACCCCGCGTGTGAGCTTTGACATTTGCTCTTTTAATGGTGGAAAATTCATTGCGGAGAGAAATGTAGAAATTTCTCAGATTCAGTTAAACTATTTTCGTTTTTTTGTCTTTTTAATCCAAAAGTCGCACAAATCTATAAGGTCTTGGCTAAGACCTCCAAGTGTGGAAGCCTGAGCTTGGCTGGAATTGCCATAACGGCTTGCTGTTTTCATAAAAACTCCGAATCTAAAGATTAATCTTTAGATCGCAAAAAGCGTGCCTAATATTTTTGGGAATTATATACTAATTACTGATTAATTCATATTTAAGTGCTCTGGGACAAGGGACTAGGGACAGGGGACATGATTTTTCGCTTAAAAAAGCCCATTTTTATTGCA
>CAZIMU010000032.1:0-13773 GCA_964540355.1 uncultured Fibrobacteraceae bacterium
GTTTGCTTTGCCTTATCTATATCTTTTGTTTCCATATAGCAAAGGGTTAATTTCCACAGAGCGTCTGGCACGGTTGGAACCATATCCACAGGCTCGGTTTTTGCGTATCTCTTTGCCAAATCTCCAGTGCGCTTGCCATATTTATTCACAAAATTGTTCAAAAGCGAAATTGCGTCTGAGTAGTTTTGCTTTTCCATAGCCACCACAGCAAGCCCGTGTTCGGCGGCGGAGGCTATTAACTCAACACCAGAGGCATTAGCTACAGCTTGCTTGTAAAGAATTTCGGCACTGTCTAGCCTGCTGTTTTGCAGATAAATGTTGCCGCTTAAAAGAGCTGCCTTTGCAAGGGGGAGTCCTTTAATGGATCCGCTTTGTATTGCGCTTTCAAAAGCCGCTAGTGCAGAATCATTTTTGCCGATATATATGTAATCCAAGCCTTTTCCGAGGTCTTCTGCCATAGCAGACTCTTTTTTAAGGGAGTCGCTTAAATGCTGGGCAATGGCAAAAATAGCCACAGCCACAAGCACAAGAGCAATTATGACTTTTGTTCCGTGGCGGGGCCAAAAATCAGTTTTTATGAATTCAAACCAAGACTCGGCCGAGTTTGGCGCAGCTTTATTGCCTGAATTTGGCATTTTTTCGTTCATGTTATTCTCTGGGTTCTCTAAATTGTTATTTATGTGAGAAAAGAATATAGAAAATTTTATGTCCCTTGTCCCTTATCCCATGTCCCAAAAAACGAAGTAAGCATTTTACTATATTAAACTCGAATGACCACATCTGAATCAACAAATGAGAATGTTTCTGATTTAACAGATACGCTTAAAAAACAGGTGCAGGCATATTTTACTTCCAACGAAATTGGGAAAATAACAACACAGTCGCAAAATATGGAGGAATTGTTCAACGGCCTGTGCCTTGGTTTTAGAGAATTGGCTGGTTACGATAGGGTTATGGTACTCGGCATAGATTCTGAAAATTTTTGCCTAAAACCTTTGCACAGCGTTGGCTTTGACAAAGAAAAACTTAAATCTTTTCGCCCTGAAATAAATTTTATGGCTGGCGAATATACCGATGCTATTTTTTTGAACAAACATATTTTCGTAAATACTGTTTCTGAAACAGATCCATTTTTCTTGCTTGGGTGCAAAGCCTACATCACCTTCCCTCTGCTTAAAAGAGCCTTGAACGAGTGCTGGAAAGTGAAAAAATGCCAAAAAACAAATTGCCCCAGTTTCAATTCAAAAAATCAGTTTTGCTGGACAAATATAAATTCCGGTCTTGCCATAAATGCCCCCACAGAAGATATTAGACGCAGCACCTGTGTGAAATGCAAGCAGTTCAAATGCGAAGGCTTGCTTTTTCTAGACTTAACAGGCCATGCTGCAATAACAGGCGAAGATACGGCAATGATTTATGCGACTGTTACACAAGTTGGGCTTCTAATAGAATCTTTTAGAATTCACGACGATTTGGTAAAAGTGAATGAAAAATTAAACGAAACTCACGCAGAACTCCAAAAAGCACATCAAAGCCTAAAAGCAGATTTGCAAGCAGCGAGCCTTATTCAGCAGCAACTGCTCCCCACAAGTTTCCCAAAAGGGCTTTCAGATGTGTTTGCAACATACAAGGCCAATTTGTATGTGAGCGGTGATTACTACGATTGCTATGAATTGAATAACAATGTTATAGCCTTTGTTGTTGCCGATGTATCTGGGCATGGTTCTGCTGCTGCAATGCTTATGAGTATGTTCAAAATAATGCTGAAATCTTCGCCATACAACGGAATAAGCCCTGCTCAAACTCTAAAGGCAATAAACGAAACCTTGGTAACCGAAGTGGACAGCGGAAAGTTCATAACGGTTTTTTATGCAATATGGTTAAAGAACACAAATGAATTCATATACACTAGTGCGGGGCATAATCCTATGCCAATTATGAATAAACAAACAGGCGAAATAGAATTATTAAAATCATCTGGTTTTTTTATCGGCATGATGCCAGACATAAAGGTACAAGACAGAGTTCTGAAACTGAATGGGGAGTACCGAATAAGTCTTTACACAGATGGAATAAACGAAGCGACTAATTCTGCAAAGGAGCAATTTGGCCACGACCGTATTTTGAAACTTATGAAAGAAACCGCAACTAAAAGCAGCAAGGAATTTGTTGACGCACTTTTGCAAGACGTAGATAACTTTTGCGGGCGCGAAGAACTCACAGACGATGCCACTATTTTGGTGTGTGATTTATAGCATTTATATAGAGCCGCTCATATAAGCAAAAGCTTGGATAAAACAAAACCGCCAATGAGTATGGATGTCATGCTGAATACCACGGTTGCTTTTGTGCTTTTGCCAACACCTTCTGCACCATTGGTTGTATAATATCCAAAATAGCAGGCATAGCTGGATATAAAAAATCCAAAAAGCGCAGATTTTATTAAACCAACAGCAAAATCCCAGTCTTTGTAGCTCAACCTAACTCCAGAAAAGAACATGTGAAAACTCACTTCTTTATATAGATAAGCAACCACAAAACCGCCCAAAAGCCCCACGAAAATGCTGAGTATTGTTAAAACAGGAAGCATTATCACCGCAGAGGAAATGCGAGGAACAATCAAAAACTTGTAGGGATTTAGTCCCAAAACATTAAAGGCATCTAATTGCTCGGTTACAGCCATTGTGCCAAGCTCGGAACACATGGAGGCACCAACGCGCCCAGCCAAAACCATAGCCGTTAAAATAGGGGCTAGTTCTGTCATAACGGATTTTCCAACAGCCATTCCAACATAGGTGAGGGGAATCATATCTGTGAATTGGTATGTGAGCTGCCAGCTCATTATGCTGCCTGTGAAAATAGATGTTGTTGCCACAAGTGGAATGCTGGTTATGCCTATGCGGTGCATTTGCTCAACGGTTAAATGATGGCATTGCACAGCAGCAAAAATATTTCTGAAAGTCTCCAGAATAAACATAACATATTGTACTGCGCCACTTAACCCACGACGAACAAAACTACCAAGCGGAACAACTACGGTTGATTCTTTTGTCATTTTTTTGGCTTTGCTTTTTTGTCATTTTTTTGTTGCGTTTTTGGCGGAGCTTTCATTTTGTTTTTGTAAAGCGCATCGCTACGCAAATATTTCAAGGCTTCCGCGAGCTGGGTATCGTCTCTGAGCATCCAAGCTATGCGAGCTTCTTCGCCTTGAGCAGCACCTATAAGCTCTCTTTTAATGGCATTAAGGCTATAGCTTTTTGTTTCAAGAGCTTGTGCTTCGTTTTGTTTTGCAAGGGCTGCACGCAAATCTGCTATTTTTGCCGCAATTGCAGTATCTTTCAAAACTTTGGAAGAATCTCCGTGAATAATATTTTGCTCTTTTAGGAGAGCCTCTTCCATAGCTTCTGCTATTGTTTGGGCATTGCTCTTTATCTTTGCAAAATTTGTGTCTGCCGAGCAGAAAGCTCGGAATGCGCTGAATAAGGTGTCTGGGGCTTTCCAACCGGAATCTATTTTTGCAGCCGTCTCTCCAAGCTGGGAACGGTATTTAACAGCAAAGCGAAAATAAAGCGACATTCTCTCTTGAATTTGGGCAATCCACGGAATTGGTTTTTGCTCAATATCAACATCGGGAGTTATGCCGCCTCCGCCATACATTTTTCTGCCACCAGCCGTGTAAAAAACCTGTGCCTCTTGTGCGGTATCTTTTGACAAAGTATCTGCTGGAGAAGAGATTAAATCATCGGAATCTTCTGAGCTGGCTGAACTCCGCAATCCGTGCCCTTTTATGCCGTTTTCGGGTTTATTTACGCACCTGCCAAATGGCAAATAATAAAAGGCCGTGGTGAGCTTTAGCGCACGACCATCGTAATCAAGCGGGAAAATGGTTTGAACGCTGCCTTTGCCAAAAGTGGTTTTGCCCACCACTATTGCCCTGTCCCAGTCTTGCAAAGCACCAGAAACTATTTCCGCAGCAGATGCAGTTCCTTGATTTACGAGTATGGCTATTTGAGTATCTTCGCCTATTATGCCATTTCTTGTTGCTTTATTCTCTGAATTAACAACACGTCCCTTTGTGCTAACAATTCGGTTGCCGCCTTTTAAAAATAATTCGCTCACTTCTATAGCTTGGTTCAAAAGCCCGCCTGGGTTGTAGCGCAAATCCAGCACCATTTTTTTCATGCCTTGTTTCTTTAGCTTGTTTATAGCCTCTTCCAATTCGCTGGCGGTTTTAACGTTAAAGGTGGCTAGTTGTATGTAGCCTATATCTTTATCCAGCATACCTGCATAAGGAACTGCGTGAAGCACAATCTTTGCTCTTGTGATGGTTATGTCAAAGGGTGCGGGTACTCCTTCGCGAGCTATGGTCACTTTGACATCGGTTCCAACCTTGCCGCGCAATTTGTCAACAGATTCGTCTTGAGTTAAATCTTTGGTTGGTTTGCCGTCTATATGGGTTATTCTGTCTCCTGCCATTATGCCTAGTTTATATGCCGGAGTGCCTGCCATAGGAGAAATTACGGTTAATTGGTTATCCCTTATGCCTATGGTTATACCTATGCCGCCAAATTCGCCGTCTGTTGCGAGTTTTAGGTTATCGCTTGCTTTTGGGTCAAGAACTGCGGTGTTTGGGTCTAGCACGTTTCGTATTCCGCTTATGGCGGCTTCTGTTATTTCGTTAGGGTCAACATCTTCCACATATTTCAAATTTATCTCTGAAATAACCTTGTTGAGGCGGGAAAGTTCTTCGTAAAAATCACCAGAAGCCTTAGCCTCTGCGGAAGGCTTTCCGCAAGCCGTGAAAATGGCAAAGAGAATGAACAAGGACAAGAGCGAAAGTTTAACAGATTTCATAGAATTGTAATGTAGAAATTTTCAGTGCCTAAAATGTCTGGTTCCCGTAAATGCCATTGCAATGCCAAATTTATTGCAGGCTTCTATAACCTCATCGTCTCTTTTTGAGCCACCGGGCTGCACAATATACTTTATGCCCGCAGAATTAGAGGCATCTATATTGTCTGCAAAAGGGAAAAACGCATCGGAAGCCATTACCAAATTTCCCCAAACGCTTTCGGGCAAATTCATTCGTTTAATGTTATCTGCCACTCTTGGCTGGCACAAACGCAAGTTTGAATCTATGCGGTTTGGCTGCCCAGGCCCAAGCCCGAGTATCATAAAAAATCCAGCTTTATATTCATGGCACATAACTATTGCATTGGATTTGGTGTGTTTGCAAACAAGCCAAGAGAATTTTGCCAGAGCCTCTTTTTCTTTTGGAAATTTTGGTATTGTTGGGCACTCAAATTTTTCCCAACATTCAATATCCCTATCTTGAACGAGCATTCCGCCTATCACGTGCTTATATACCTTGCAAGCCACAGGCGGTTTTATTTCTCCAACCTTCAACAGACGAATATCTTTTGATTTATTTTTCAAAAATTCCAAGGCATCTGCATCAAAATCTGGTGCAAGCAAAATTTCAACAAAACGTCCCTTCAAGAGTTCCGCAGTTTTCAAATCCACTTTTCTGCTAGAAGCAATAACAGAGCCGTATGCACTAATAGGGTCTCCTTCCCAAGCATAGTTAAATGCTTCAGAGAGAGTTTCGCCAGTTGCAAGCCCGCAAGGGTTAAGGTGCTTGATTATTGCAACTGTGTTTGAGTCCGAAAACTCCCTAATCATTTCCAAAGCGGCATCTGCATCCACAATATTATTGTAAGAGAGTTCCTTGCCGTGAAGCTGCTCGGCAGTAGCGAGGCTAGCTTCTGTGCAATTAGGGTCTTTGTAAAACACCGCATTTTGATGTGAATTTTCACCATACCTAAGCGGCGTGCCATTTGCGAAATTTAACGTGAGATTTTGCATTGGGGTAAGGTAGAAAACAAGTGTATCCATATTTTACTATATTCTAAGACCACCAAAAAGGTAAAAAGGATAGGAAAATGACAAAAAAAGGTTTTGGTCTCCGTGAATGGATAATTCTGGCTGTTGTGTTGCTCTCAGGCTACAGCCTGTGGCCCTCAATTCAATATCATAAAAATCAAGGCACCGAAAAGGTGAAATTCGCCAAGGAAAATCCTAAGATTGTGGAAAAATCCGTGAATTTCGGTTTGGATTTAGCTGGCGGCACAAGCATAATTCTAGAAATAGATAAAAGCGGCCTTAAACCAGACGAAGCCTCTGATATTCAAGAACGCTCGCTTGAAATAATCCGCAATAGGGTTGACCAATACGGCCTTTCGGAACCGCAAATTTACCCCAGCGGCAATAACCGCATTGTGGCAGACCTTGCAGGTGTGGATGTTGACGATGCTCGCAATTTGGTTGGCGGCACAGCCATGCTTGAATTTAAAATCGTTGCGGAACAAGAAAAAGCTGGGCAAACTCTTACTTTGATAGACAATTTCTTAAAAGGCCGCAACCTTCCTATGCTAGATTCCGCTCTTGCTTCTGAGTCAACTAGTGAAGCCAATGAGGGAGCTGAGGCCAAGAAAGAACCTGCAACGGATATTTTAAGCGATGAGGAATTGCTCTTGGGTGGCAAAACAAAAACCGCCGAGCCAGCAGTAGGGGATTCCACCAATAAAAGCGAAGACAAAGGTGCATATTTGAATCCAGAGCGCCCTTTCACAGGCTATATGGTTAGTTATGGTTCAAGTTTAGCTGTTCCAGATGGATATATTTCAAAGATACAAGCTATTTTGGATATGCCTGGGGTGCAGGCTTTAATCCCAAGAGATGTTGCTTTTTATTGGGGTCGCGGCTTTGAAAAAGAAAAAAATGGAAACAAGCTCAAAAAACTTTATTTGCTAAAACGCCGCACCGAAATGGACGGCAAAGAAATTGCCACCGCAAATCCCCACCGCGTTTCCGATGGGCTTTCTGCTGGGCAGGTTGCGGTGTCGCTTCGCTTTAAGGGAATGGGACCAAAAAAATTCGGTTCGGTCACTGGCAACAATGTGGGCAAGCAAATGGCCATTGTTTTGGATGGGCAGGTGATTAGCGCTCCCGTTATTCGCGATCGCATACCAAATGGCGAAGCTCAAATCACAGGCTTGGAGAGTATGGCAGAGGCAACCCAGCTAGCTGTTGTTTTGAGAGCGGGCGCATTGCCTGCTCCAATGAAAATTGTTGAACTGAGAAATGTTGGAGCAAGCCTTGGCGAAGAGAATATCAAAGCGGGTTTTGGCTCTGCTATAATAGGCTTTGTGATATGCCTTTTGTTTATGATATTCTATTACAATTTTGCTGGCTTGGTGGCAAATGCAGGTATTTTCATAAATGTTTTGATTATAGGAGCGGCTCTTTCCATATTCCACGCAACCCTAACGCTGCCAGGTATTTCCGGCATGATTTTAACGGTGGCTATGGCTTTGGATGCCAACATAATAATTTACGAGCGTATAAGGGAAGAATTGCGAGCAGGTCAAATGGCTAGAATGGCGGTTTCAAAAGGTTATGAAAAAGCATTCAGCGCAATTTTAGATTCAAACGTAACAACATTCTTGGTTGCATTTGTTCTTTACAAAATAGGCACAGGTCCTGTAAAAGGATTTGGTTTAACTTTGATGGTTGGTATAGCTGCTTCGTTATTCTCTGCATTGACAGTTACCAGAGCTATTTTTGACATTAAACTTTCTAGGCACGATGCAAAAAGCATAAATATAGGCAAAGGCATAAAATGGTTGCAAGAGGCAAAATTTCAAATTGTTTCCAAACGCGGAATTTGGGCAAAACTCTCCGCGCTGCTTTGCGTAGCTTGCATTGCGCTTGGAGTTTTAAAAGGTTTTGATTACAGCATAGATTTCACCGGTGGTTTGGTTTACACCGTTGAATACGCAGACGAATCCATTCATACAGAAGAGTTGAACAATGCTCTTGGCAAAGGTGGCTTAGGC
The DNA here is from genome assembly GCA_964540355.1 of uncultured Fibrobacteraceae bacterium. Lineage (GTDB taxonomy): Bacteria > Fibrobacterota > Fibrobacteria > Fibrobacterales > Fibrobacteraceae > Fibrimonas. The sequence continues at coordinate 7,899 of CAZIMU010000032.1, forward strand.
GATGCAACAATTCGCAAACTAGGCGGCACATCGCTGAACCAATATATGCTCAGCATTCAAACGCAAGATTCCGGTGAAGAGGCTGTTAAAAAAACAACCGCAGTGTTGAACGCTGCGCTTGCAAATGCTGGTACACCAAGAATTGTTGCCGAAGATATTGTTGGACCAACAATAGGAGGCGAGCTTCGCTTTAACGCAATACTTGCCGTTATTCTCTCTTGGATTGGCATTGGAATTTATATATGGGCGCGTTTTGGCAAAATGGGTCTCGGTTTTGGAGCTGGTGCAATAATCACGCTGATTCACGATACAATTATCTGCCTTGGCGTTATAAGCTTATTTAGGCTTCCAGTTGACGGAGCAATGATAGCAGCTTTCTTAACGATGATTGGTTATTCCATTAACGATACGATAGTTATTTATGACCGTATTCGCGAAAATAAATTGCTTGCCAAAGAAACGCTTGAAGAGCGCATAAACATTTCAATTAACCAGAGTTTCTCCCGTACAATAATCACCAGCTTGTCCACCTTGTTTGTGTGCGTGGTGCTTGCGATTATGGGCGGTTCAAGCATCAGGGATTTTGGCATAGTTATGTCTGCGGGCATTATTGTGGGCACCTATTCCTCTATTTGCATAAGCGCGCCGTTCCTTATATGGTGGAGCAATAAGTTCAAAAGAGGAATGGGGTAGGAAAACGCCATTTTGGCATACTTTTTGCAGTGCAAAAGGTATGGCAGATAATCTTACTATTTCAGGTACCCGCAACAGGCTCTTTAACACAGATACCCGTATGCTTGTGTATAAAGGGTTGGATGCAAACGCTATGCGTGGCAGGGCTATAGCCCAGAACATAGCCAATTCAGAAACTCCAGGCTACAGGCGCGTGGAGGTTAATTTTGAGGAACAAGTGCAAGAGGCTATGCGAAAGCATGTAGATGGTGCAAGAACCAATGAAAATCATCTGGAGCTTGGGCGCAAGGCTTCCATTAAAAAGGTTGAGGCTTATTCTTTTCTTCCAGACGACCCGGCAAACCCAGGGGAAGTGAATAATGTTGATATTGATATTGAAAACGCAAAAATGGCGGAAAATCAAATAGAGCAGAATTACAATATGCAGTTTGCTTCTTTTGCAAAGTTCAATGCTGCAATAAAGGGACAAACTTATTGATGAATAGAATTGGCATAGGCTTTGACGTGCATAGGCTCGTTGAGGGGCGCAAATGTATTATTGGCGGCGTTGAAATTCCGCACTCAAAGGGGCTTTTGGGGCATAGCGATGCCGATGTTCTAACTCATGCTATATGCGATGCCTTGCTCGGTGCAGCAGGTCTTGGCGATATAGGAACATATTTCCCAGATAATGACCCGAAATTCAAAAATATAGACAGCCAAATACTTTTAAAGCAGGTTAAGGAAGAAATTTCAAAACTGGGTTTTAAGATAGAGAATATAGACAGCATTGTTATGGCAGAAAAACCAAAGATAAATCCTCATCGCAAGGAAATTAAAGCAGTTTTAGCCAAAACTCTGGAAATAGAAGAAAGCAGAATAGGCATAAAGGCCACAACCACGGAAAAACTCGGATTCACTGGTAGAGAAGAGGGCATAGCCGCTCAGTCGGTAGCCCTGCTCTCCGCATAAAAATTTTCCCAAGTTTCGCATTTGCCGTTTCTAGTTATTTCCACAAAAATAAAAGCTGTGTCTTTTGGTGGCAAAAAACCAAGGGCTATATCTGTTGAAACTATGTTATCTATTTGCGTGTTGCTGTCTATGCTGTAAAGTCCACTTGTTTTTGTATATATGTTTTCTCCGTGGTAAATTGTTATGGAGAAAAGGGAATCTTGCTCCACATCTAATATTTTTCCAGGCAAAATAGCGTTAACCGGAGATTTGCCTATTGCTCCGAATTTATTTTTGAAAATTTGATATTCATCGTAATTTAGGGCTCCTTTTTTAGAAATAACCGAGCCTTTAAGAGGCATCACGGGGCAATGCGCAGGGAACCTGCAGCCATTTTTTTCATTTCGCCAAACAGAATTTATGTTCTTTGTTATGGTTATGCTGTTTCCCGAAATCCATATTGAATCTTCTGTTCCTTCTGGAAATGAAAAAATATGTTTTACTCTTAGCGGAAATTCTTGCGGAAACCTTTCGCCTATTAGCTTTAGCATTGGAATGTAAATGGTATCTGTGTTAAGTGGCTCTGAAGGAATATCGTCAATGGATTCATAATTTGAAAAACATTCTATCAAATCGTTTTTTTTGGAATGAATTTTAATTTCATTGCAATTTGGATGCTGCTCGGCGTAGCTTTGCGCATCTCGAATAGGTTTTGATTTATTCATAAAAATGATAACTATAATCAGAGCAAAAGCTACTAAAAATAGCACGGCAAACAAGACTCTAAGGCTTGGCATATAGGGTTGTTATATGAGTTTCACTTTTCCATAAATGAATTTTTGGCGGAACTGCTCAACAAGCTGTTCGCTCGCTCCTTTAATAGAAATGGAGTGTTTGTCGGCAATTCGGTCTAAAAATGTTATGGCAGAAGAATCCATAGATTGTAAATCGGAAAAATCAAAGGTTATGCTAAAGAAATCCAAAACGCTTTTTTGCAATTCGTCTAGCTGCCCGCCAGCGAGCATATTTCCTTTGCATATTACATCTGCGGACTCATTATCGTTTTTCTTTAATTGCCACTCAAAACCCTTTGCTGAATGGTTCAATTCATTTTCTGCGCTTTTTAAGCTGTTCTGAAAATCATTTGAAGTTTTGTAAATGGAAAAAATACTATCCAACTGGGTTATTTGCAAGAGATTCATTATTTCTGGAGATACATCTGAAATGATGAAGTGCAGGTTGTTTCTGTGCATCATTTGGTGTATTCTAACAAATATTGCAAGATGCGAACTATAAAGAACACCTACCGGAGCAAGCGATAAAAGAACATCTTGTTTTTTCGCTTTCAAAGCACTTTCTATTTTTGCGAAAATATTATGAAAATCACCAGCCTCAAAATCAAAACCTGTGATTTGATAATACCCACCTTTATCCTCAATACTACATTCTGCCATATTTTGTCTCCACTCTACAATATAGAAAATATAAAATTTTAAAAGGATTCCATTTTAATTGAGCCATTTCTCCAGCTTATATTCAAATTCTGCAACACTTCCTTGAGTTCCATGCAGGAGCCAAATATTGAAACTTTAAGAATCGGTGAAATAGATGCCGCGCTAATTAAATCTTCCCTGTCTGGCATTATTTCTATTAATTTCAGAACTTTTTTGCGTCTTGCAATTAATTGATTCCTGCTGCTGTTGCAACTGGTAAGTTGCGAGTTGAGGAGTTTTGCCTGTTGTTCAAGTTCAGGGGTAATTGCGGCTACTTTCATTGAATCCAGTTTGTACTCCAAAACCTCTATTGCCTTGTCTAATTTCTGTATAAACTCATTCTGTTTTGCAAGTTCCTCTTTGTATTGCTCGCGTTCGTTTTCAATAAGGGTAAATTCGTTCACAGACTCTATTTTTCCGCCTATGTTTCCGCATTTTAGCTGGCCGCTAAAAGCGATATATGTGCTTACGATTTGCCCATTATGCGGCATACTCAAATTTTCAGTTTCAATTTGGCAACTGCGAATTTGTCCCTTGACTATAATATTTTGAGCCTTGATTCTTGCGTCTTGAATGTTCTCGGCGTTTATATTTTTATGTGCTATTATGCTTGCATTATTTAACCCGAACACGGAGCTTTTTAAAAATATATTGCCATACTTTGACTCTATATACGCAGATTCCACAATTCCTTCAATGGATATATTGCCATCGGCAATAACGGAAAAACCCGTATTTACATTTCCTTTGATGAGAACATCTCCAGTGTATTCAATATTGCCAGTTTTATAATTTACATCGCCTTTTATTATATAGATGCTGCCTATGCAAATATTGCGACCTTGCCTGTAAAGAAAGCCGTTTATGGTGGCTACAAGTTTTGTTTCGCCGTCTATGGCTTTGGTGTTCATTCCAACTGGCAGGGCTTTATCTTCGCCCGGAGTTGGCGAAAGGGGGAGCCCAAACACGCTGGTGCCCGGAATTCCTGGGGTTGGCGGAACGCGTGTACATATAACTTCGTCTTTCTCTATTTGCCTTATGTTATCCCATTTTTTATAGTCTGCAGTGCCATCTTCATTTAAAAATGGTTTTGCATCTGGGTCTATTGGTATCATTTCGGTCACAATGGCGTCACTTCCGGTAATAGGCGGTTTTGCGGCGGCAATTATAAATTCTTGCCCATAAGCAGTCATAGTTAAAATTTCTTTTATCAGTTCGTAATCTATTCCATAAACAACGGCTTTTTCTGCCAAAATGAATAATATGTCTTCTGGAGTTATATTGTAGTTTGTTTGCAATATGCCCGTGTTTATGGAAAAACGTGCTTGTATAGGAGTCACATGCAGGTGCAGGTACTTTCGTTTTCCTTCTTCAAATAATTCAAAGGGTGGTCCAATTCTCTCTGGATTTCCAGACATCGCTTTTATTGTGCTTTCAATTTTTGCAATATCAAAATTGACAACCTTGTTTATCAGCAGAGTTTTTTTAATTTCTTTTATATCCCATTTCTCAGGTGCAAGCTCCCGCACAACGGTTAAAAACGTTCCTTCTGGAGATATTCTCCACGAAAGCCAATTATAGCTTTCGTTTATGTTTGCGCTGCTGGAAAGCTCCATGTGGGGTAAGATAGTAATATCACGCTTATATAAACCTCAAATTTGCAAATTTCAGCACGAATTTTCGCTTTGAGCCGTCTGTGAACAAAATTTCAACTTGAGTATTTTCTCCCGAACCGACTTGCCCCACAATTTTTCCCTCGCCATATTTATTATGAGCGGCAAACTTACCCACTAACCTAGGCTCAACTTGGCTGTATTCATCTATCTCATAGACTGACGTTTTTTCCCTTGGTTTTGCTTTTGTGAAATGCGGCGGATTTATGGATATTACAAAGGGATTGCTTTTTGCAGCGAGCCTATCAAAATAAATTGTTGAAGCATCCATCTCTTCTATAAAGCTGGTAGGGCTAAAGCTCCTTTGCTCGCCACGCCAGAATCTGGCTTGGCTCGTGTAAAGAAACAAATGCTTTTTTGCTCTGGTTAATCCAACATAGAAAAGCCGTCTTTCCTCTTCCAGTTTTTCCTTTTTCTCTTCGGCGGTATAATCTGCTTCGTAGGCTTTGCTTGGCAAAATTCCATCATCGCAACCAGCTATATGCACACTGTCAAACTCTAGTCCCTTTGCGGAATGTAAGGTCATTAAGGTTACAAAATTTGCAGAATTTTCGTTTTTGCGGTCTGCGCTTGTTAAAAGAGAAATGTCTTGCAAAAAAAAATCAAGTGTTGCACCGGGATTTTCCTCGCAAAAATCTTCAATGCCACGGAGCATTTCGTCTAGGTTGGCTTTTCTGTCGTCTGCGGTGGCAGGGTCGTCTTTTTCCAGATATTCGTTGTATTTTGTGTCTTCTATTATTTTCTTGGTTAAAAAAACTATGGATTCACTCGGTTCTTGCAAAAAGTTGTTCATCATTTTTGCAAAAGGTTCAAGTTTTGGAACGCTCTGCAAAGCATCCCAAAGCGATGTGCCACTCTCTTCTGCATTTTGTTGCAGAGTTTCTATTGTCTTTTTGCCAAGCCCCCTTGGAGGAACATTTACAATTCTGAGGAGTGCTCCATTATCCTTTGGGTTCACCAATAAGTGCATATATGCCAAAATATCTTTCACTTCCATTCTATCCCAAAATCTCGTTCCTCCAATTATTATGTTTGGAATTCGCAGTTTGTTAAGGCCAGCTTCTATCAAGCGGCTTTGGGCATTGT
>CAZIMU010000033.1:0-13561 GCA_964540355.1 uncultured Fibrobacteraceae bacterium
GAGCGTTTTAAATACGGCGGCAGCCCGGGCAAAGACCAGCGCGTATATTATTTTAACACAAAAGAAATTCTCGGAAATAAATACGGAACACCAAATCCCATTCCCTATCTCATAGTTGACCCTAATATCAATTTACGCCTCACCATAAGTTTAAGGGCAAATGGCGAATATTCTTACCGTATGATTAACCCCGCTTTGTTCTATGCCAATGTATGCGGCAATGTGGATGAGCAATATACCAGAGATAAAATAGATAGCCAGCTCAAATCCGAAATAATCACCGTTTTGGGACCCTCGCTTGGAAAGCTCGGCACAGGTTTGGAATATCACGAAATTTCCTTCCACACCGATAAACTCGCAGATATTCTCAACGAGGCTCTTAGCGCAAAGTGGAGAGAAGGCAGAGGATTGGAGATAGTAAATTTTGGAATCACTTGCACCGCCTCGCCAGAAGACGATAACCGAATAAAGCAACTGCAAACCGCAGCCGTTATGAGAGACCCGACTATGGCTGCCGCTTCTTTGGTGGGCGCACAAAGCGATGCTATGCGCGCTGCAGCGGAGAATAAGGCTGGGGCTATGACTGGATTTCTCGGCATGGGAATGGCGGCTCAGGCAGGCGGAATGAACCCGCAAGCTCTCTTTCAAATGGGGCAGCAACAAGCACCTCAGGCTTCGGCTCCAGCTCAGCCTTCGGCAGCAGCAGCGGCACCAACCGCCACCGCCGCTACTTGGGTCTGTTCCTGCGGGGTTTCAAACACAGGCAAGTTCTGTGCGGAGTGCGGTAAACCCTCCCCTAATTCACCCTGGACTTGTGCTTGCGGCCACGCTGGGAATACTGGAAAATTCTGCGCCGAGTGCGGCAAACCGAGACCTTAAAAAAAGAGAATACTATGGATATAAAAGAATACAAATGTCCAAACTGCGGCGGAACGGTTAATTTTGACAGTTCCAGCCAAAAAATGAAATGCCCATATTGCGACACAGAATTTGAAATTGCCGTGCTTGAAGAATATCAAAAGGAAATTGCAGCGGCAAAGGATAATTTTGGCTGGTCAAAAGAAGATTCCGAACAAGAATGGAAAGAAGGCGAACTTGATGATTTGAGTTCTGGTTCCTGCCCTTCTTGCGGTGCGGAGCTTTTGGGCGATGCAAACACCGTTGCAATGGTGTGCCCGTGTTGCGGCAATGCTCAGATTGTGAGCAAAAGGCTCTCAGGTTTTTTAAAACCAGATTATGTTATCCCGTTTAAACTAGACAAAGAAAAGGCAGTGAAAGAATTGAAAAATTTTTGCAATGGGAAAAAACTCCTTCCAGATTTTTTTGTCAAAGAGAACCACGTAAACAACGTTCAAGGAATTTATGTTCCATTTTGGCTTTTTGATGCAGAAGCGAGCGGGCGTGTGTACTTCAAGGCAACCAAGGTTAAAAGAGCAACAGATTATACAAAAACCGAGTATTATTCCGTGCTTAGAGAGGGCAATTTGGTATTTGAAAATATACCAGTTGATGGCTCAGAAAAAATGGACGATAAATATATGGATGCCATAGAACCCTTTGATTATACGCAAATGAAAGATTTTGATACAACTTATTTGGCTGGTTATGTTGCCGAAAAATACGATGTTGATGTGGAAAAGAGCAAGGAGAGAGCAGCGCGCAGAATAAAGGCTTCGGTGGAGAGGGAATTTGAAAACTCGGTTGTCGGTTATAACTCGGTAAATATTGAAAGTTCCGCTGTTAGCGTAAAGGAAGGCAAATACAGCTATGCGCTTTTTCCTGTATGGATATTGAACACAAAATATAAAGAGGCAAATTATCTTTTTGCTATGAATGGACAATCTGGCCGCCTTGTTGGAAAATTGCCCATTGAATCAAAAAAAATCTGGAAATACGGGTTTATATATTCAGGCATTTTAGGGCCAATTTTCACCGCTGCATCAATTGCCTTAGGGTATAACGACCCGAACTTTGCACTGTTCATTGCCATTGCGTGGATTTTGGCTTTTATAATGGGCTTTGCTTATGTATTCAGCTGGAAATCTCAAATGAATACTGCTCTCTTAAAAAATGAGGCAAACGCTTATGTTGTTAAAGATAGCCTTGTTTTTAAAAAGAAGAATGATAACTTTCTATACAGCAAGGTTAGCAAAATTCCGAGAAAAAAATAATGAAAGAATTGGTTGATAAGCTGGAGGCTCTTCAAATTCTTGAAAGAGAAGAATTCCAGGAACTTTTGCTATGCAATAGTGACTATCTTTTTGAACGTGCTAGGACTGTGGCGCAGAAAGTTTATGGCAAAAACATTTTTATGCGTGGGCTTATTGAATTTACCTCTTATTGCAAAAATAATTGCTATTATTGCGGACTCAGAGCAGAGAACAAAGAGGCAGAGAGATACAGGCTTTCAAAAGAGCAAATTTTGGAATGTTGCAAAACCGGTTATCCACTGGGGTTCCGCACTTTTGTGCTGCAAGGCGGAGAAGATGCTCACTACACAGACAAAATTCTAGTTGATATTGTGAGCGAAATAAAAGCTACATACCCAGACTGTGCGGTTACACTTTCAATTGGAGAGCGCAGTTATGAGAGTTATGAGCGATTGTTCAAAGCGGGCACAGACAGGTATTTGCTGCGCCACGAAACCGCAAACGAGGAGCATTACAAAACCTTGCACCCAAACTCAATGTCGGGGGTAAATAGAAAAAAATGCTTATATGATTTGAAAAAAATAGGCTACCAAGTTGGGTGCGGTTTTATGGTTGGCACACCAAACCAAACTCTGGAAAATATTGTAGATGACTTGTTATTCATTAAAGAATTGCAACCACAGATGGTTGGCATTGGGCCTTTTATCCCCCACTCCTGCACCCCTTTCAATGACAAAAATGCTGGCGATGTACATTTAACGCTGAATATTTTGGCAATTCTTCGCCTTATGCAACCAAACCTGCTTATCCCCGCCACAACAGCACTCGGAACGCTTGACCCTCACGGAAGAGAACAAGGGATTTTAGCCGGAGCAAATGTGATTATGCCTAATCTCTCCCCTGTTGAAGTGCGCAAAAAATATATGCTCTACGACAATAAAATTTGCACAGGAGAAGAAGCCGCCGAATGTGTGAATTGCATGAAAAACCGTATTAAGAAAATTGGCTACGAAATTGCGCTTTCTAGAGGGGATTGCATAGTTTAATGGCTACCCTCACCTTGTTGCCACAGCCATTTTTCCCGCAAAATTATTTTCAGATATTGTAAGCGGCCCTTTTATTGGAACTGTGCTTGTGTATTTTGAATATGGAGAGGCTATTGAAACATCGGCTTCCAATATTCCAAGCAATTTTACCTTTGCGTTTTTGTTTCCAAAAACCATAGCTTCAAATTTTGCCACGCGGCTATCGTACATTTGACGTTTTGTAATCAAGTTATGCAGGCTAGTTATATCTTGCAATAACTCTTTTTGTTCTGCTTCATTTAGCGATTTTACTTTGCTCCAAATTAAATATCTTTCATAAATCGCGCTTACCTCTATCATAACCGAGTTTGCAAGTTCCCTAGCTCTTTCTTGACGATAGTGTGTGCGTATGTTCACGATGGTTTTCACTCCTGTCTCGGAACCTAGTTCTCCACATTCCACACCTTTGAATGCAGTTGCAACTCCTCCTATTATGGAACCTCCCAAACGCAATTCACCGAGGCAACTAACATTTGAATGTAGAATATCTTTTGTTATCAGTATATCGCCTTCTGCAATAATGGTGGCAGCACTGACGAATGTTGCGGCAACAAAAGAACCTGCAACTATCTCGGCTTTGTTATTGCCCTGAATTCCACCTGCACATTTTACATAACCTTTAGCTCTTACTTTTGCTCCAGATATAAGCCCGTTTACCACTATGTTTTCTTCGGATATAACCTCAAAGCCATCTGTTACATTGCCGTGTATAACAACTGTGCCTGGGAAATTCATGTTTCCTGTTGATAAATCAACATCGCCAGACAAAATATAATTGCGGCGAACCATAATAAGATTCTCTTGAAAGCTCGGTGTTCCAGCTGCGGTGGCAATTATATGACCGTCTTTTTCGTCTGTCCCATCGCCTAAAATGTATCTCGCTTTTTCACCAGTTTTTGCCTTTATGGGAGACCCTCTAACATCCATTCCATCTTCGCCTACTGTTGGTGCAATCACATCTGCAAGAATATCGCCTACCTTCACGAGAGTGATTTGCATTGAGCTTTTATAATCCACAGTAGCATCCTCTTTTGGTATGAATTGAGGCTTTGCACTCACATCAACTTTGAATTCAAGGTAGCCATCTTTGCCGTCTTCTGGATTTATGCCCCTAGCTATGACTATTTCAGTTGGTTCGGATATGAGAAACTGTTTTTCAACTAATTTTTCGTTTATCTCTACTTTTATATTTTCTCTACTGCAAGCAGCAAGAACATCCTCTAAATTATTTAACCCAACATCTATAACATCCTTTAACGGATACATTATAACTTCCATCTTGTCTTTTGAGATGGCTATTTTGAAACGGCTAGACTCTCCTCCGGCTTCTTCTTCAAAACCCTCAACATCTTCAGATGTATGTTCTTCGGACATCTTCCTTCGTTTTGTGGTTAACTCTACTCAACAGTAACATATACTAATGTTTGATTCACTAACTGATAGGCTATTTCACCAAAAGTTATTGGACCAAAAAATGTATCTAACTTTTTCCCTTCAAGACCACCATATAAGAAATTCAATATACAGTTGCAAGAAAACGTAGAATTTTTCCCTTTGAATGTGGTGAGTTTGCTATTGAATTCATTTTCGTAATTCGCTATGCTCTTTGCAATTCTATACTTAATGTTTTTAAACACAGGTGCATATAAATTCACAATTCCGTTTTCAATAGACTTAAAAGAAACATTGACTCCATTGCCCGCATAATCTCCTACTAAAGGAAGCTTTGTATCTATTTTGTTTTGAGCTATATAGTCTGCAAATACGGCTTCTTTTCCATCTATAAAACACTTTGTGATAGAAAAGCCTTCTTCTGCAAAAGTGATTACAGGTGAAGATTTGTCTTGAGAGAATATGTTTATTATGCCCACACTTACATTCTTGCCATCAGCAACTTTCAAATGAACAGCCACGGCTTTGTCTGCATAAGCGGTTGCTGCCGTGCCTTCCACGGCTATAGGGGTTTGACCTGAGACCCCAAGGTTCATGCCAGAAATCCACCCAACAGTATTCTTCATGAATATGTCTTTATAGCTGGGCGCATTGCGAGCATATTCTATGTGAACAGCACTATCAAAAGGTACAATAACTATGGAAAACCCATTGTTAAAAGCATCGGTTGCAACATTTTTAATTTCTGCTGCGCTATATGCCTTAATGGAGAAATCTTCACAGGGAAGCTCCATAACAGACAACCTATCGTTAGAAACTTCGCCACCAGTTTTTGCAATAAAATATTCAGTGGAACCACCTATCCAATTGCCTTTAGGCAATTTTTTGAGCAAAGCCTCAGTACCAGCAATGTGAAGCACTTTGCCGCTTTCTATGAGCTTGGATGTTTCTTGAGGGGAAATAAGCATATTGGTTTTCTCCTTGGCTATAGTTTTTGGAGGGCTAAGATATCTGTACCCATATTAGATTTGAATTTTTCAAGATATGCATCTATCTCTTGAACATAACTTTGCAAAGATGCAGGAGAATTATCTTCTGCATAGAGTATCTTCATACGCATAAGCATCATTGAAAAACTCAAAGATTCAAAAGAATAATCGTTTTTCAATAATTTCTCAACTTGTTGAACAGTGATCATTAGTGGATCTCCATAATCATACCGTCATAATGTAGAAAAATAAAAATACTTGTCAAAGGATTGCATTGTGCTTTACCGCTAAATATCCTGGTTTTTCAGCAATCGTTTGTAGTAAAACTGCGCTGTGTACAATGCCGCTGCTGGATTATGCCCCGTTACGCGATCTTTGGTGATAAGCGTGGTTACGGGAGCCTCTGAGTATTTGATAAACAGAGAATCGTGCCCCACGCATAGCCCTACTATCACGTTCAAATCGGTTTTTTGCTTTGCCAAAATTTTTGCCTGCAATATAGGGTTGCATATAGCCTCAAAGCTGCCTTTTTGCACCTTTAGGTTTTCTGGTATGCCAACTTCGGTTTTATCTATGGAGCCAACTTTGCAAATAGCGCAGTAGCTTTTAAGCCCGTGGGCTTTTAGAATTTTCACGAATATTCTAGCCTCAAAGTTTAAACTAATACAAGCGGCAATGCCAATTTTCTTAGCGCCAATTCGCCTGGCAAAGGCTATTATTTCTTCTACTCTGGTTAATTTTCCGTAATAAGTACCCTCAACTTCCGCAGCTGAATATGAGAGTTTTGAAACAAGCGGGTCGGTTTTATACAGTTCTTTGATGCTCTCCATTTCGGCTTTATCTATTTTCTTACCTATGCAAGTTAGGGGAAAATCCTTTTCGCCTAAATGACAACTATGCCGCCCACAATCTGAACAGCAAAAGTCCTTGTTATTCTCCATATTAGTTGCGTTCATTTTACGAATTATTTGCCAAGGCTACAGGCTGTCAGATCCTGCTTTGCATTGCTGTTCATAATATGCCCTGCACTCTTCTGCACTAATATCATTGCAAGGTTTTTTCATACATTTGCTTAATTTATCAACTACTTTTTTAGTGCAATCATCATAATCATCAGCATCATTACAAGCTACATATCCTTCTTCATACTCCTTATTACAATTATCGTATTCAACGCAATTGAACTGGGTCTTTCCTTTATCATCTTTTTTGTCATCGTCTGATGAGCAAGAAAATGAGAATGTCAAGGCGAGCAAAATGCTTGCGGCCAGTATGATTTTTACGAGTTTGTTTCTCATAGTGTGTTCTCCATGTTAGCGGTAAACTAGAAAATTACAATGTCATAAAATTATAAACTCAGAGCTTCTACACGAGGCTTGGTTAAATATCCGTTGTCACGTATATAGCGTATCTATTGCGTTTCTTAGCTTCCCAAGTCAAAATTCCAATGGAGACTTCTCCCATAAAGCGCAAGTGCAAGATTCCAAATTCAACTCGTGGCATAATGTCCATCATAAAATCATCTCGGAAATAATCAAAATCCTTGCCTATTCCAAATGAACATAAAGTGCCAACGGAGAGCCTAAAAGCATTGCCTATTAGAAAATATGGGAAAAAAGCCAGTGCTGGTTTAACATACCTGCCCTCGCCTGCAGCTCCAGCAAATCCCAAACGCCCCTCATAAATAAAAGACACATTTTTAGTATAGCCATCCCATTGCGAAAGAGAAATCACTCCACCCAAATCATCTTCAAATGGAATATCGGCTTGGATGGCTAAATTCCGTGAAATTGCAAATTTCGCACCGAGGTCTGCCAAGTAAGAGCGGTGCCATTTTTCTCTATACCCATGTACTCCACCTATTAATTTTGCCCCCATTTCAAATCTATTTGTTAAACCAACTTGTATATTGCTCATCAAATATAAATCATTCATACGGCGTGTCCAGCCACCAAAACCCATAAAAAAAGCATCGGGAACCACAATCTCTGGCCCAAATGTGTAACGGTAATCGTACATAGCGTCTAGGGCATAAGATAAATTAACTGCTAATATTAATATAAGTATAATTTTTTTCATAGGAATATCCTCACTTTGTCTTTGAATTCTTGTGGTATAACTTTATTCACCGTTTCTAAGATATGGCTTTTGGAATATTTCATTGAAAAATGCGTTAAAATTATGCTTTGGCAAGGCATAGAACTACCAATTTTGCCCAGAACCTGAACAAGATCGTCTATATGGGTATGTCCTTTTCTGCTCGCCATTTCCATCTCACCTTTGTCTAAAAATGTGCACTCACAAACCACCGCAGGAGAATTCCAAATATGCCTCTCTTCCCACAATGACTCGCCAATGCAATCACCCATAAAAGATACAAAAGGTTCGCGAATATCGTTTGTAATTTCAACACCGGATTTTTTCAATGATATAATTTCTTCTCTTTCGCATTTTGCGTATTCTTTTTTCAGTTTTTTTTTCTTGCAAAAAATTGTGTATCCAAGAGAGGGAATTGAATGTTTCACCTCAAATGGAAATACCTCCAAGTCTTTGCGGTAAACTAAATCGAACCACTGCCCCGCTTTAACACATTCCAAGCGAGGCAAATCAAAACGTTCCTCTGCAACGCCCTCAAACAGAGTTTCGGCTTTTATCATTTCTATAGCTAGTTCATAAACGGCACTTGGAATATAATACACCGCTTGAATGGGGTTTTGCATCATACGCCTAAGGCTGTTGTGGCGCATAAGGCAGCGGCTGTGGTCTCCGTGCGAATGGGTTAAAAGAATGTGGTTCAAGCTAAGTGCGCTCACAGGACATTCGCCCATATCCACGCATAAATCGAGTTCGGGAATTTGAAAATAAGTTGAAAGCCCAGAAATGGAAAAACCGTGCAAACCCCATCGCTTTTGCTGGTATGATATTTGCCTTAGAGCGTTATGCGAATAAATGTGATCAGGCTCTGTAGCTTTTTTCATAGCACTCGCGAAATTTATTCACTGTTGCAGGAACTTCATCCCTGTTTTTGGAAAACACATCGTAAGGGAATGGATTAGAAACTTCCCAAGCTCCGTCTAAAATTTCTCTCTCCAGCTGCTGGGCTGCCCACCCGCTGTAGCCAAAGAAAATACGTGCTGTTTTATTTTGCGGTGATATTAGCCTAGATACAGGAAGCTCCATTTCTAGCGGTATCTTTGATACAAAAACCCCTTGTGAAATTTCGTAAGCTCCGTTAAAAACAGAAACCCCAGTTTCTAAAATGCAAACTGAAAGTTTTTGAAAAGGATCTGTGTTCTGAACAGGGCCGCCAAAAAAGAATGTGTGCAATTCACGAGATGCACCCATTATTTCCCAAGGAAGCGGTTTATGCAATGCTCCAGGATTCTTTCTAAAAACCTCGTCTAGCGGAATATGCGCCAAATGATTTATCACCAAACCCCAAGAACCTGACTCGGCAGAACATTCAATCACAAAAATCACGCAATCTTGAAAATAGCTTCCGCTGAGAGCTGGTGTAGCCAGCAAGAAATCACCGGGATGAACTATTTTGGTTTTCATAATTTTTGAACCCTTATTCTCAATTTATAATACTTATCTCTATTCTCCGATTTTTAGCGCGACCTTCTGGTGTTCTATTATCTGCCCTGTAGCGCGAGTAGCCATAACCTCTGGCTTCTATTCTGTTTTCTGCAATACCCCTTTTAATGAGATAGTTGCGAACCGCGTCTGCGCGTGCTTGGGATAATTTATCGTTATATTCCAAGCCACCCACATTATCTGTGTGTCCAGAAATTTCAACCTTAACCGAATCGAATTTTTGCAAGCCTTTCACGGTTGCCTCCAAAATTTTGGTTGAACTCGGCAAAATATCGGCTTTTCCCGTTTCAAAATTCACGCCTTTCAGCTCAAAACGGTCATCGTCATAGTAAATTTCCCAAGTTCCAGAACCAGAACCTGGTGGAACATAGAGTGTATTGCCAAAACCGCAATCAAATTCGCCAGTTATGCCATCGCACCAAAACGAATAGGTATCGCCATCGGAAATTTGAACACGGGCTATGCCACTGGCATTAGTAGTTGTTTCAAAATGGGTACCTCTTGAGCCTCTTAACACTATGGTTTTATTGCGCTGGGCATATTGCTGGTTATAATCCGTGGCTCTGATGGTTAAATCTGCCGAAAATGCGGCAGATACGCAAATAACAAGAGAAAAAAGGAGTTTGTTCATAGCAGTAAATATAGTAAACGCGAGTAACCCGCTAGGCTAGTAGCAGCCACTTACCACCAAACATCTTCATCAGTATCAGTAGTAGCCTTTCTCTTAGAAACAGCCTTCTTCCTTGACGACCTTTTTGATTTGTCTGCATCTGCACGCTCACGCTCCTCATTTGCAATCCGTTTTCTCTCCGCGAGTTCAATAGAATCGGCAACACGTTTCTTTTGTGTGGCTATGGAATCGGCAGTACGCTTTTTCCCTATGGCAATGGAATCAGCTACCCATTGTTTTCTTGTTTCAAGGGAATCGGCAGCCCGTTTCTTAGCCATAGCAACTGAATCACCAGTCCGTTTTTTCTCCTTAGCGGTAGAATCTGCAACCCATTTTTTCTCTGCGGCGTCAAAATCAGCAATTCGCTTCTTCTCTCTGGCGGTAGAATCGGCTATTCGTTTCTTTTCCCTATCGATAGAATCGGTAACACGTTTTTTCTCTCTGGCAGTGGAATCGGTAACACGTTTTTTTTCTCTGGCGGTGGAATCAGCAGTCCATCTTTTCTCTCTGTTAGCTAAGACCGCAGCTCGTCTTTTCTCCAGAGCAATGGAATCTGCCACCCGTTTTTTCTCTGTTGCAATGGAATCTGCCACTCGTTTTTTCTCCGTGGCAATGGAATCTGCCACTCGCTTTTTCTCCGTGGCAATAGAATCTGCCACTCGTTTTTTTTCGGCTTCTATTTCTTTTTGAATATCTATTTTATCTATTGCTATTGCCTGCGCTTTTGTTATTTTGTCTGCATATTTTGGCGTATTGAACACCTTGCCCTGCTCAAAATTCCAAGTTTTAGCCTGATTGAGTACCCCAGACCCAGCTTCGGCCTTGCCTTTTAAGACAATTTTCAAATTTGAAATTTTAATAGGGTCATCGTCTAAATATAGCATAAAATCAAAAATACCTGCTTGGTAAGGCGTTCCATCGGGAGCCTTGCCTTGGGCATCGTAATAGGCTAAAATAACAACTATATCGTCTGAAAGGTAGTCTAAATCACTGGCATTGTGCCCTGCGTTTGCAACTCCGCTAATTTCAAAAAACCAAGGCTTATATTCAATAAGCATAGTAAAAGGACGGTTGCCTCCCGAAACATTGCCAAACTTCATAAAACTGCCCGTGAAACCCATAAAAGAGGGTTCTTTGGTTGTAAGTTTAGGAACGCCCGCAGTTTGCGCAAGCGCCGTACACGCAAACAAAAGAACCAAAAGCAAAAAAAGTTTCTTCATAATGAGAAAATTTAGAATTTTTTAAAAAAAATTTAAGATTTTTGTAAATTATGCCGATTATAGGATTAGGGTAATGCTATGAACGTGTCCGAAATCACAACTCGCGTAGCGGATTTAATAAGAAATCCGGACTCGCCGATGCCGAGCGAGAGGGACCGTAATATTCAAAAAAAGAAAACTGAGGCTCCGCCGCCTCCACCAGAAGCGAGCAAGCCAGAGACCCATAAACCACCAACACCACCAGCAACAACAGAGCGCAATCCAGCTAAAACAAACGAGTACAGCCTTGTACTTTCACCTTTGGCGCAAAAAATTTTAGAGGATTCAGATTCTCATAAAAGCGAATGGGAAAAGAAGAGAAGCGAAAATGTCCAGCGTATTCAGCAACTGGTACACGAGAAGCAATACCACCTTGCTCCAGAAGTTGTTGACGGAATAGCCCGAAAAATCGTGGATATGCTACGTTAATCTAGCATTTTTTTAGCTTTTTCCCAAAATTTGTCCAATTCTTCCAATGTAAAATTCTGAGGGTTGCCACCTGCCATTATCTCTACTTGCCTAAACCGCTTTTCAAATTTGGCATTTGCCCTTGCAAGGGCGGTTTCTGCATTTATGCCTTTATGCCTAGCCAAATTCACTAGGGCAAAGAGAATATCGCCAAATTCCTCTTCGGCCTTCAAAGAACCTACTTCTTCTGCCTCAAACTCCCCTATTTCCTCTTTTACCTTCTCTAAAACAGGCTTAGAATCGTTCCAGTCAAAACCAACTTTTGCCGCCCTCCTCGAAAGCTCCTGGGCGCGGGAAAGAGCCACCATTGAACGAGGCACCTTGTCCATTGCAGAGACAGGTTTTTCCTTCTTTTCCTCGCTCTTTATCTCTTCCCATTTTTTGAGAACCTCTTTGGAAGTTCCCAAGCTCTCTGAGCCAAAAACATGGGGATGCCGCCTAACCATTTTTTCGCAAATTCCCTCTATAACATCGTCTATTGTGAATTTGCCCTCTTCCTTGGCTATTTGGGAATGAAATACCACCTGCAAAAGCACATCGCCGAGTTCTTCCACCATATCTTTAAGATTTTCGCTTTGAACAGCGTCTATATATTCGTAAGATTCTTCTAAAAGATAAGGGAGCAAACTATTGAAATTCTGCTCCCTATCCCAAGGGCAACCGTCCGCAGAACGGAGCCGCTGCATTATTTCCAGAAGGTTATTGAATGTGTTTTGAGCCATCCATTTTTACTTTGGCCAGAACTTCTCTATCAGCTTGCTGGGAATACCCGTTTCTTCGGGTTTAAAGCAATCTGCGAGGATTTTCCAACCGAGATCCAAAGCCGCTTCCAAAGGAATGTTTACAGACAAATCCATCATCTCCTTTTCAAAACGAACACCGTATTTCAAGAGTTTTGCATCCCAGTTGCTCATGCGGAAACCCATAGACTGCTTTTCTAAGGTTTCTTTGTAGCTGGAATAAAGCTGAATCATTGTGTTCATTATTGTGCGATGGTCTTGGCGGGTATCGCCGTTAACCTGCTGTTTTAAGCGGCTAAGAGAGCCAAATGGCTCAATTCTGCCTTTGCGCAAATAGAACTGACCCTCGGTTATATAGCCTGTGTTATCGGGAACGGGGTGAGTTACATCATCGCCTGGCATTGTGGTCACCGCAAGGATGGTTATTGAACCCGAACCTTCAAAATCCACCGCTTTTTCGTAGCGGCTGGCAAGCTGAGAATACAAATCACCAGGATAGCCACGATTGGAAGGTACTTGCTCCATTGTGATTGCAATTTCTTTCATGGCATCGGCAAAGTTTGTCATATCGGTTAAAAGCACAAGCACCTTTTTGCCCTGCGTTGCAAATTGTTCTGCAACCGCGAGTGCTGCATCCGGAACAAGCAAACATTCCACAATGGGATCAGAGGCTGTGTGCATAAAAGAAACTGTGCGGCTAAGAGCGCCGTGTTCTTCCAAGAAATCTCTGAAAAACAGATAATCATCGTATTTTAAGCCCATACCGCCGAGAATAATAACGTCCACCTCTGCTTGCAAAGCTATGCGAGCGAGAAGTTCGTTATATGGTTCGCCAGCTATTGAGAAAATAGGGAGCTTTTGGCTAACAACCAAGGTGTTGAACACATCGATCATCGGAATTCCAGTGCGCACCATATTCTTTGGGATAATTCTCTTTGAAGGATTAACAGAGGGACCGCCTATTTCAATCAAATTCTCGTTTATCACAGGACCTTTGTCGCGAGGTTCGCCTGCTCCAGAAAATACGCGCCCAAGCAAGGAATCGCTAAAAGGAACTTGCATTGGCTTGCCCAAAAAGCGTACTTGCGAATCTGTGGAAATACCACGGCTACCAGCAAAAACTTGCAAATCAACCATACCGCTATCCAAGCGAATTACCTGTGCCAAAGAGGTTCCTCTTGGGCTTTGCACCTGTGCCAATTCGTGATAGC
>CAZIMU010000034.1:0-13171 GCA_964540355.1 uncultured Fibrobacteraceae bacterium
GTTGCAAGTGGGCATATTAAAATAGGCGATTTTTCCCCATGAATATCACAGAAAATACGCACACGCAAAATGCCGAAAGAACTAGCAAATTTTCCAAGGCATTGCGAAAGGAAAAGGCAAGCGAACAAGCCGAGACTGCTGAACAAGTCAAAAAAGACTCTGTTGAAATAAGCAGAGAGGGGCGATTTGCGGCGTTGCAGATTAGAGAATTAGATACGCTCAATGATGTTCAGTCTCTATCTAGTGCAGCAAAAATAGCTGCTGGCGTTTCGGAAGAGTATAATGCTCCGTCTAATGCGGAGTGGGATATGTTGATGAAAGAAGCATACAATCTTGCTTCAAAAACCTTAGTAGTAACCCACAGAGAGGTTGGACAGGGTGCTGGACTTAGCTTTATTTTGCCTTCAGATTATCAAGATAAACTTAGCGAGCTGGCTAAAAAACATATAGATGTCTTTAACTTGGCTCTAGATTCTTTTCGAAACATAATCAGCCATACTACTTTTATGAAATGGAAAAACGAGGATGAAGAATATTATGCAAAAATCGCCGCAACTACTAAAGACAACGATGTAGATATTATGCAAAAAACCGCATCTGCTAAGGACAACGAAAATATTCCTATTACGGAGTTAGATGGTATTATAGAGTCATCTTTGAACATATATTTTGCCAAATTTTCGAATTTCGGTGAAGGGTATGTCAATAGATTCCGTGAAATGTGGAGTTTTGGCTTTAAACAAACAATGAATAGTTTTACTGATTTATCAAAGTCATCGGCTCAGTTTTTAAATGGCACTTACAATTTAATTATGAAAAAGTTCGATAATTGGCAGGAATAATTAAATATATCGGCTACTCGTTAAAATCTGGAACGATTGGTCCGTTTCCGTTTGTCGCATTTGCTGATTTTGGTCTAGGCTATGCACATACGAATGTATCAAAATATTTTTGCTATAACGGAGGTTTGTATTTCGATATCAATATGGGTGTGGGTATTTCGTTTTAATATTTCTAATATAAAAGCCACCACCGCAAAATCATTCTACATTTGAGTAGGCACAAGACCTACAACGCCATAATCTCGCGGCGTGAAAGCCCTGTATAACGAACAATCTTATCTATAGCCTCACCACCAGCTTTCATAGCCTTAGCGGTTCGGCTTATGACTTTTTCCGCTTTTGCCTCTGCTTTTGCCACTCTTGCCTCTGCTCTAGCTTCAGCTTTTGCCACAGCCTTGTCAATAGCTTCGTCTATGCCTGTATCTACCAACTGCTTCAATGTCATATCTACCTCCACAAACTCCTTGTATTTGCCATAGAGTTCCAAATTCATATTCAACAACCTACGCAAAAGCATAGCTGCATCCTTTGCCGTAATATAGTTATTTACCAGAACGGTAAAAACGCCCATCTACAAATGCTCTACCAAATGTCTGTTATACTTATTTTTCACAAGCCTTTGTCAGAACCCCGATTCTCCCGATTCACCGATTTTCCCGATTTCACATTTAATATTCCGATTTCGGGGAATGGGCTTATCAATATGAACTCGCTTGAATTCCAATTCTGTTGAACCAAAATTTATCAATAGTCCTATTGGTATTTTATATGCCTCTAAATAATTTTTTGCCTGAGACAAATGAACCCTTTCCAAAGCTATCAATGCTTTAAGCTCAACCATTATTGAATTTTCAACGAAAAAATCAACTCGGCGAGTTCCAATTTTAATGTTTTTATAGAATATCGGCATTTCCATTTCCCTTGCGAAATTTAAGTTAGCCGATTTCATCTCTATCTCCAAAGCACGCTGATAAATCACCTCTTGGAAACCATTTCCAAGCGTTCTATGAACCTTCATAGCACAGCCAATAATTTTACTAGTGAGCATTTCATACTGCATAATCGGGAGAATCCTCAAAATCGGGTGAATCGGGGTTCAGACAATTTGCCGTTTATCAAATGCACCACTGCGGATGAGCTTGCATCTTTTATTATGCTTTTGAACATCAAATCAAATAGTTGGGCTGTTTTTCTGGACATAGTTGGAATATAATTATAAATATTGGAAAAATGGTCAAAAAAGACAAAAATCGTATATTTTGCATACAATTGTATGCAAAATAGTTTAATTTCTATATTATTCCCCGAATGAATAACATTTATTTCACAGGTTTTATGGCGAGCGGAAAAACCCGCGTGGGCAAAATGCTTGCCAAACGTTTGAGATTGAACTATGTGGATTCCGATGCCTTTATAGTGGAACGCACAGGCAAAAGCATATCGGAAATTTTTGAGCAAGACGGCGAGGCTAAATTCCGCGAGTTGGAAAAAGAGGCGATAAAGGAAATTTCCAAAAAGGAAAGAATGGTCGTGTCGCTTGGAGGCGGAGCCGTTGCAAAACCCGAAAATGTTCAGGTAATAAAAAATTCCGGTGTGTTGATTTGCATTAAAGCCGAACCGGAAATTTTGAGCGAGCGCATTGGGCGAAACGATAAACGCCCCTTGATGGCAGGACTAGAGCCAAAAGCAAGGCTTGCAAAAATCAAAACTATGCTTGCCGAGCGAGAGAAATTTTATGCCAATGCGGATTTTAGCATTGATAGCGATGAGATTGGACCAGAGGAGAGAATTCTCCCTCAGCTTTTGGAAAATTTGAAATTGTGGAGACATTTGGAAGTTAGAGTTGAACCCGCTTCTACGGGGGGCTACCCTATTTTCATAGGGAAAAATATTTTGGATCATTCAGAAATTCTGCTCCGAACATTGAATTTGCTTCCGCAAAACGAAATGCTAGTTTGCACAGACTCAAATATAGCTAAAAAACAGAAGAGGAATTTTGAGAGACTTTGTTTGCAAGCAAATGCCGCTAAACAATTTATTTTCACAGCCGGAGAAAGCAGCAAAAATTTGGAAGAACTCAACGCCCTTTGGACTTTTATGCTAAAAAGCCGCTACTCCCGAAAGAGCTGTTTATTGCAATTCAGCGGTGGCGTGGTTGGCGATATGGCTGGTTTTGCCGCAGCAACCTACCAAAGAGGAATTTCCTTTGTTCAATTCCCTACTTCTCTTTTGGCGATGGTGGACAGTAGCGTTGGCGGCAAAGTTGCAATTAACCACTCCGAAGGCAAAAATATGATAGGCGCATTTTACCAACCGAGAGCCGTGATGTGCGATTTATCCGTTTTGAAAACACTCCCCGAAGAAGAATACTACGCAGGTCTTGCCGAAGTTGTGAAATATGGAATAATATACGATTATGATTTTTTTGAATGGCTGGAAAAAAACACAGATGCAATTTTAGAAAAAGATTCGGCAGCTTTGAAACACATTGTAAAACGCTCTTGCGAAATAAAAGCAGAAGTTGTGGGCATAGACGAGCGCGAACTTGGGCTTAGGGCAATTTTGAATTATGGTCACACATTTGGACACGCAATAGAAAAATTAACTGGCTACAGCAAATTCTCGCACGGCATTGCGGTGGGGCTTGGAATGAGAGTTGCTGGCAGGTTGTCCACAATATCGGGGCGTTGGAGCAAAAAAGAGGAAAATAGGCAAAACGAGCTTTTGAGCAAATTTGGTATTCCAAAAACATTAAACGAGTTCGGAGTTAAATTTTCTTTTGATGCAGCTTGGCAAGCGATGGGAGCAGACAAAAAAACAGAAAAACATACCAGATTTTACATTCTGCCAATAAAAATAGGCAAAGTGGAAAAAACATCAGAACCTACAAAAAAACAGGTGTTTGAGGCATTTGGATGTATATATTAGCACTTATATTTGCACTCCTATTTATTTCCTGCTCAGGTTATGACAGGGAAGAATTCCGTATGGAAGTTGGAAAAAAGTATGCTCTGACAAAATGGCCAGATAGCACTTATATAGATACATTGGATAGGTTTTTCAAATATGAGCCATTGAAACAGTCTGCGAAGCAAAAAGTGGAAATGACTATGAATATGAATAATATTATGAGCTTGCCACAAAAACCCACTCAAAGCAAACCTAGAACAAGTACGCCAAATACATCAAATACAGCGAACACACCAAAAACAAGCGAAGCAAAAACGCAGTCTTTTCCAGATAAGTTTTTTTATTCTTTAAGCAAGCTTTTGGAAAATCCTAACAGCAATGAATTTGGCAAAAAACACAGAGCAAAGGGCGGCGAAACTTTGGATGAATTGCTCGTTAGAGTTTATGGTCCGCAGGCGAAAAAAGTTCCTAAATATGTTTCCGAATCAATGCTAAAACAGCTGAACCCCGGCACGGATTTTTCTTCTATGGCAGAGGGAGAGACGGTATTGCTGCCGGTGATTAGGTAATCAAGCCACAAGAGCAAGCTATATAACCTACTAGGCAAAAGGGTGAATGATGGGATTTGAACCCACGACAACTGGAATCACAATCCAGTACTCTAACCAACTGAGCTACATCCACCGTGGAAGCATAAATATAGTAAATTTGCCCTGCCCTGTCAAATTTTCTAAATTAAATCCCATGTTTCACTACCTAATTTTGATTTTATCTGTTCTACTACTCGCCTCTTGCTCCTCACCATTCAACTTAACAGACAGGAGCGGAAATACCTTTGTTATTGAAAAACCACAACTTGAATATGGCAGATATTTGGAGTACAAAATAGGCGAGGCAACAAGAGAGCTGGATGTAGAAGAAGTTGTTTCTCTGTCCATTCCAGAAGCAGAGCCAAATGTTTTTGACGGCAAAGTATTTTACCCTGCAATGCTATCTTTAGAAGATACCACATCCGTTCCAAAGCAGGGATTTATTTGTGTAGAGGGGAACTTAATTGCAGATAATGCTGGCAAAAATTTGAACATTCCGCTTGCTGATATAAAAGAACTTAAAAGGCAGGAAAAAAAATAAGGTTCAATCATGTACTCAATAACTTTAACTGAATTAACCATAAAATCCGATTTAAGGGCTATAATTGGCGCAATCGAAGGCGTTTTGAATGTGGATAGGCGCAACGCGATTGAAAAAGCCAAAAATTTGCCGCTTATTCTAGCAGAAAATTTGCCTAGAAATGAAGCAGAGTTAATGGTAAATATGTTTGAAGGTATGGGAGCAGGCATAAAAGTGGAACCTGAGCTTACCGCCGCTCCAGCAGCACCGCCTGTGCCTGCTAGAGAACCCAGAGAAATAAGAACTGAACTTCCAAAAAAAGGAGTACATTGGGGATGTCTTGTTTTTATGATACTTTGCCTTGTTGGTTTTGCAACTTTTGCAAGTTTAAAGTATGAATGGATTATGGAACAGTTTAAACCAAACCCAAAGAAAGCCGAAAAACTTTTGCTAGAAGGCAATATGGGCAAGGCAAGATATAGCATACGAAGGCAGCTTTCGGAAAAACCAAACGATGAGAAGCTTTTGATTTTGCAAGGTAGATATTATATAGAACTCGCTCGCAAAAGAATGAATGTGAAACATTGGAAAAACTATGGACAAGAAGGTGCTATGCCAGAGCTAGATTCTGCGGTGGCTTTTTTTCGCAAAGCTGAATCTATGTATTCAAAAGACGGCAGTATTCCAAGATGGATTTCTGCAGCGGAGTTAATGAGAGGTTCACTAGATGCGGCAGAAACTGCCGCTCGGAGAGCAATTTCCATTGACCCACAAGATCCTGATAATTGGAATCAGCTCGGTTCTGTGCTTGTTGCTATGGAACTGATTAGCCAAGCAGAGCCGGTTTTTTTGAGTACACTCAAAATAGATCAGAATAATGCCGCCGCCCTTAAAAATTTGGGTATTCTAAATCTCTATTACACAAAGGATGTGCCGCGGGCTGCTAATTTTCTTTTTACTTATTACAAACAAAAAGAATCCGTTGCAGATATGAACTCCTACCAACTCCGCACAGATTTAGCCACCGCAATGCTCGGTGACTTTAACCCACCTTTTGAAAACTTGTGGCCTCAGCCTCTTGACTTTGATGAATACGAATCAAGACGTTCTAAGATAGCCACAAATCCCAAATTGAAAACCGATTATCTGTTGCAAGAAGAGCTAGGTTTGCTATATATGTCCAGAGGTGAAAAGCTTGCAGCCGAAGATTGCTTTATTAAAGCCATACACCTAAACCCAAGAACGGAATCTGCCAGAAAAATGCTTGCCATTATGTATATGAAAGAAGAGAGCTACGACAAAGCACTCAAAGTTATGCAAACTGCGGCAGACAACAGATCAAGAGATCCATTCTTTTGGAAGAACATAGGCTTCTTGCAAAAATACTACAAAATAGATGCGGTAGAAGCAAATAAAGCCTGGAGCCGCTATCTTGCGCTTGGCGGTGATTTTTACGATAAGCGAGTTAGGCAGGAGATGAAATGATAGTCTTGCTTGCAGATTCAGATAAAAAATTTGTGAACGAAATTTTGGAAACTTGGTCTATAACAGAAGTTTCTGTGACCGCTGTAACCAATACCGCAGATATGATCTCCGTTGCAGCAAATGGCGATATTTCCGTTGCTTTTATAAGTGCAGATTTTTTGTGGATTGCAGAACTTGATGCTGTTTCATATTTGAAAGACCACAACCAAGGCATTGAAATTTTTGTTTTGTGCGAACCAAAAAAATTGCCAGCGGCAGAGTCTTCAGTTTCGTGGGGAGCAAACAAATTTTTGATAAAGCCTGTATCTGTGTTCATCCTTGAAAACACGGTTAGAAAAGCACTACAAAAACACAGCAATAAAAAAAATTACCAACTGATGGAGAGCCAGGTTTTAGAAGAACTTTTTGGCAGCACGCCCGAAATGCGAAAAACATTAAAAACCATTTACAAAATAGCCCCCACCGCAAGCACTGTTTTAGTAACGGGAGAATCTGGTACAGGCAAGGAATTTGCCGCCAATATAATACACCGCCTCAGCAAAAGAGCCGATGAACCTTTTTTGGCTGTGAATTGCGGAGCCATTCCCGAAAACATTGTGGAAAGCGAATTGTTTGGCAGCCGCAGAGGTGCCTTTACCGGAGCAGTGGATAAAAAAGGCTTGTTTGAAGAAGCCGATGGCGGCACTCTTTTTTTAGACGAAGTTGCAGAGCTTTCGCAGGCGGTTCAGGTTAAATTGCTGCGCTTTTTGCAAAACAGGGAAATTAGGCGAGTTGGCGAAAACGAAAACAGAACCCTTGATGTTCGCATTATAGCCGCCACCAATCGCAATGTTTTGGAAGAGGTTAAAAAGGGAACATTCAGAGAAGATTTGTATTATCGCTTAAACACTTTCCACATAGAATTGCCACCGCTCAGGGAAAGGCGAAGCACCATAAGCAATCTTATAAAGCACTTTATAATAAAGCATCAGAACAGTACAGGCAAAACAATAAGGAGCATAAGCCAGCCTGCGCAAATGGCATTAACGAGCTACGATTACCCAGGCAACATAAGGGAACTTGAAAACATAATTGAGCACGCAATGATAATGGCAGAGGGCGAAGAAATATCATTGGAAGATTTGCCAGAGGCTTTGCACCCAAGCTACAATGTCCCAGAGAATAGATATTTACTGTCTTCATCGGTAGCAAAACCCGAAGAATCTCAAAAAAACAATAATGAAAGCGAAGACCTGCCATTAGCAGAGCTTGAAAGGCGGCATATAATAAAAATTTTTGAA
The DNA here is from genome assembly GCA_964540355.1 of uncultured Fibrobacteraceae bacterium. Lineage (GTDB taxonomy): Bacteria > Fibrobacterota > Fibrobacteria > Fibrobacterales > Fibrobacteraceae > Fibrimonas. The sequence goes on from CAZIMU010000034.1 coordinate 7,628, forward strand.
AAATATAAAAGCGTATCCCTAGCTGCAGAAAAACTGGGGATAAGCAGAACAACCTTGTGGCGCAAACTCGAAGAATATAAATTGGAAATTACTGACCACTGACTTGCATCCAAAAGGCGCGGTAATTATCTCTATCTTCGCCTTTGCGGAATTTAATTGCAGACTCCGGATGTGAATTGAAGAATCCGGTTATCATTTGCGGAATTATATAGCCCCATTCCAATTTCTGTTCTTTTTGCAGAGGCATAAAATCATTCGCAATAGAATCCAAAACCGGGCGCACATCAAATTTGGGATTTTTCAGGAAACTCAGCAATAGTTCCGTTGGACAATTGCCAGCTCCGCGTCCCATGCCGTAAATCGAGCAATCCAAATAATCCACGTTATTTATTATAGCCTGAATTGTGTTTGAAAAGGCGAGTTGCTGGTTGTTATGGCCGTGAAAGCCGAGCTTTTTGGTTTTAATCCACTTTTTGTAGCGTTTTGCCAGCTTGTCTATGTTTTCTTGGTAAAAATAACCAAAACTATCCACAATGTAAACAACTTCGGTATTGGCTTCTTTTTCTGCTTGGTCTAAAGCCTCGTCTAGCTCAGGCCCGTTGTCGCGGCTTGCCGCCATTATGTTTATTGTGGTTTCGTAGCCAAGGTCGTGGAATTCATTTACCATAGCAATGCACTTGTCAATATCGCGAGCATAGCAAGCCACGCGCACCATATCGTAAGGAGATTCTTTTCTCGGCTTTATTTTGCTCATATCTGCCCTGCCAATATCTGCCATAACAGATACTTTAGGGCCATTTTCAACGCTTTCTTTCATCTTCCAAAGCAAATCATCATCGCAGAATTTCCAAGGTCCGTATTCTTCCCTGCTAAACAACTGGGCTGAGTTTTTATAGCCTGCTTCCATATAATCAACGCCTGCGGCTGCAAGAGCCTTATAAACTCTCTGCACAAATTCAAAAGAAAACTTGTGATTATTGATTAGACCGCCATCTCGTATTGAGCAGTCTAAAACCTTTATTGATTCGCGAAACATATTAACCCCGTTTGTAAATTCTGAGGTTAATATAGAAAACTACCTCACAGCTACTCGCATTGTTCGGCTGCCTACCTTCACAATATACATTCCTTTTGTCTGAACCCCGATTCTCAAATTGTCTGAACCCCGATTCTCCCGATTAGAGGATTTTCCCGATGTGAATACGAGTTTGCCTTGGATGTTGTACACTTCAACCTTTGCGTTAGATGGCAGGTTTGAAAGCAAGATGGCGTTGGTGGTTGTGTGGACTAATATGTTGCCTACGCTTGCGCTTTGTGGAAGAATAGGAGTTGTTTTGGAAACCACTGCTCCGCTTTGGCATTTTTCCGTGTCGGGGTCATACGAACTGCCGCCACATAGGGAATAAACCTTGCTGTCGTTCCAGCAGAATTGCTTTTCATCGTTATACCAGCTGCTTTTCCCGCATTTGTACTGCAATGCACCGCCTGAGCATTTTTCATATTCAGGATCATACGAATTGCCGTTGCATAGGGAATAAACTTTGTCATTATAGCAGAATTGCTTATCATAGTTTATTGTGCTAGTTCCGCATTTATCTACCGTAATGCTTGCGGTTACGCTGGCTGGCTGCGAGAGCGTGTAGTTGTCTGCATCTGTGCCGAAAAGAGAAAAGTCCCTGAATGTTACAGTCTTGTTGTTTCCGACATTTGCGTTGTCAAATGAAGCCGTGCCTTTTATAACGGTTACATCATCGCTGGGAATTTTTCCGTTGATAGTAGCAGTTCCGGTAACCGTAGCGGTTGTGTTGCCATCGTACATTTTGCTCGCTGCCGATATACCTGTGATGGTGACGGGTTTTGGCGTTATTGCAAAAGATGTTTCTATTGAACCCACGTAATTTCTGATTCCAATGATTATGATTCTTACGGTTCCAACATTCCTGTTATTGGAATAAGAAACTGTGTAATCAGTATTTTCTGTGAGTACGGTTCCGTTAAGCGTTACGGTAAATGCAGGTTTTATTGCTGAGCCTGTGTAAGGTTGTTGAGATGGAATAGAGGAGATAACTGCACCGTCTAAGACAGTTTTGCCTACCAACTGCCATTTTAAAATTGGATAGTTGTTTCTGGCTGGCATAACCCAAGTATTTTCAAAATCCCAGCCAACGTAGGTGCTTTGGGTTTTCATCTCGGCTGTAGTTTTACCTATTCCTTTGTCCGTGTCTGTTTGCCCAGAAGTCTGCCTGTCGTAGTAGCTGCTGCTGATTGTGCCGCTACTGTAGTTAGACCCGACCAAGCCGCCGACACCGTCACTGCCCGTTACTTTACCCGTGGCGTAGCTGTTGCTGATTGTGCCGCTACTGTAGTTAGACCCGACCAAGTTAAGCCCGACCAAGCCGCCGACATATCTGCTGCCCGATATGCTGCCGATTGCGTAGCTGTTGCTGATTGTGCCGTCGTTACGCCCGACCAAGCCGCCGACATAGCTGCCACCCGATACGCTGCCGATTGCGTAGCTGTTGGTGATTATGCTATAGTTACCCCCGACCAAGCCGCCGACATCCCTGTTGCCTGCGACCCCGCCTTTGCCTTCGTCAATCTCTACGCCTATGCTCTTTATTTCGGCACCAGAATATATCTCACCGAACAAGCCCACACGTTCCGCCGCGGGTCTGTTTATCCAAAGCCCTGATACTTTATGATTATTCCCGTTGAATTTGCCATAGAAAGATTTATTTATACTGCCAATCGGCTGCCAGCCTGCACTACTTGTGTTGGCAATATAGCTGCTCAAGTCTATATCGTTCTGTAATTCGTAATATTTGCCTGAGTTGCTACTACCGAGGCAATTGCTGATAGCATCCAAATTTTTAGCTTCCGATATCTTGTAGGGATTAGTCTCTGTCCCAGCACCGTTAGTAAAACCTATTCCGCAAACGGCAGCAATGATTTTGAATTCCACCAACTTAGCTTGACCGAGGTAACTGTCTTTGCCAACTATTTTTAATGTTGCCGTGCCTGTTTGAATGTTATTGTCGTAGGCATATTCAAAGTTAGTGCCCTCAGTTAGATTATTTCCATTGATGCTTATGCTTGTTGGTTTTGGGGTTATTGGGCTGCCTGTCCATGTCTGGTTCGGTATAGCGGCAACTATGGCATTTCCAAAATGATCCTGATTTTGCCAGAACAGAGTAGGATAGCCGTTGTTCTTTCCAGAGCTTATTTCCCAGATGCCTTCAAAGTCCCAACCCTGATATGTGCTTTTGGTTTTCATTTCGGCGGTGGTTTTGCCTATTCCCGTGCCAGTGCCCGTCATGCCAGTGGTTCCCATATCGTAGTAGCCGTTGCTGATTGTGCCGTCATTATTCCCGACCAAGCCAGCACTATAGTGAGAGTAGTAACCCGTGCCCGTAACTCTTCCCGTAGCGTAGCTGTTGATGATTGAGCCGCTGTTCCACCCGACTAAGCCGCCGACAAAGCTACCCGATACGTTTCCCGTAGCGTAGCTGTTGATGATGGTACCGCCCATGAATATATACCCGACCAAGCCGCCGACAGAGCTGCTGCCCGTTACATTGCCCGTGGCGTAGCTGTTGCTGATTGTGCCGTAGTAGTTATACCCGACCAAGCCGCCGACACCGCTGTTGCCCGATACTCTGCCCGTAGCGTAGCTGTTGATGATTGTGCCGCTGTTAGACCCGACCAAGCCGCCGACACGGCTGTTGCCTACGACCCCGCCCTTACTATTGTCAATCTCCACGCCTACGTTCCTTATCTCCGCTCCACCAACGTCACTGAACAAGCCCACATGTTCCGCCTCAGGTCTGTTTATCCAAAGCCCTGATACTTTATGATTATTCCCGTTGAATTTGCCATAGAAAGATTTATTTATACTGCCAATCGGCTGCCAGCCTGCACTACTTGTGTTGGCAATATAGCTGCTCAAGTCTATATCGTTCTGTAATTCGTAATATTTGCCTGAGTAGCTACTACCGAGGCAATTGTTGATGGCATCCAAATTTTTAGCTTCCGATATCTTGTAGGGATTAGTCTCTGTTCCAGCACCGTTAGTTAAGCCTGTTCCGCAGTCGGCAGCAATGATTTTGAATTCCACCAACTTAGCTTGACCGTCGTAGCTGCCTTTGCCAACTATTTTTAATGTTGCCGTGCCTGTTTGAATGTTATTACCGTAGGCATATTCAAAATTAGTCCCTTCGGTTAGATTATTTCCTTTGAAGCTTATGCTTGGCTTGGGGGTTATTGGGCTGCCTGTCCATGTCTGGTTCGGTATAGCGGCAACTATGGCATTTCCAAAATGATCCTGATTTTGCCAGAACAGAGTAGGATAGCCGTTGTTTATTTCCCAGATGCCTTCAAAATCCCAGCCCACATAAGTGCTTTTGGTTTTCATTTCGGCGGTGGTTTTGCCTATTCCCTTGCCAGTGTCTGTTCTGCCAGTGGTTTGCTTGTCGTAGTAGCTGTTGATGATGTTGTTGTTGTTGTTCACGACGCCTCCTCCGACCAAGCCGCCTACGACTCCGCTGTTGCCCGATACTCTGCCCGTAGCGTAGCTGTTGATGATTGGACCGCTGTTAGACCCGACCAAGCCGCCGACACCATCGAAGTTGTCCGCGTTGTTGCCCGATACGCTTCCCGTAGCGTAGCTGTTGATGATTGTGCCGCCGTTACACCCGACCAAGCCGCCGACACCATTATCAGCATAAGGGGTGGTGTCAATGCCCGTGCCCGATACGTTTCCCGTTGCATAGCTATTGCTGATTGTGCCAGCATTGTTATACCCGACCAAGCCGCCGACATTTCTGCCCGTCTTGCCCGATACACTTCCCGTAGCGTAGCTGTTGATGATGGTACCGTTCACGAATATATTCCCGACCAAGCCGCCGACACCGTAGTCACCTGCGACCCCGCCCTTACTATTGTCAATCTCCACGCCTACGTTCCTTATCTCCGCTTCAGAAACGTAACTGAACAAGCCGACATTGTTTTCCGCAGGTCTTTTTATCCAAAGTCCAGACACCTTATGACCATTCCCGTTGAATTTGCCCGCGAAAGGATAGATACCATAACTGAAACCACCATCATAACTTATCGCATAACCTATCGGTTTCCAGCCAGCTCCACTGTTATTCCCCGCCCCGGACAAATACGAAGTCAAATCAATATCGTTATTCAAAATATAATAGTTATTTCTATAATAGTTTTCCGAAGATTCCAAACACTGATTCAAATTCTGCAACTGCTCTGGCGTGCTAATCTTGTAAGGGTCTGTCTGACTTCCAGTACCACCAGCAAACAGAGACGCTGTGCATTCAGCAAAAGATGTGTGAACGCCGATGACGCACAAAACGGCAAAAGCCAATGTTTTCATAAAACTGTTTTTCATAAAGAAACTCCTCTTTTAACGTGAAACTTGAAACGTGCATCTCCGCACAAGTATGTCTTATCAATCTTGCGGATCTTCATAACTGTTCTCCCTCGTTGTAGTTGGTTCTTCACACCATAAGGGGGGGGGGGGGGGGGGGG
>CAZIMU010000034.1:13181-13416 GCA_964540355.1 uncultured Fibrobacteraceae bacterium
CATCGTTTATGAAGCGATTTCAAATACTTATCCCGAAATCGGAAGCATCGGCGGGGGGGGGGGGTACGGAAATAGAAATATTTATTTGGTCTATTTGGCTATTAGATAGTGTAGAATGGCTATTGGCTAAAGCATTTTTAGACCTTGCGCCGCAAAGCCCACCGAACGTTTTTTTATTACCAAAAGACATACCTAGTATAAATATAGTAATTTTTTAGGCAAAGAGGAGAAAAAT
>CAZIMU010000035.1:0-13174 GCA_964540355.1 uncultured Fibrobacteraceae bacterium
CGGTGTGCAAATGGGTGTCCCAGTTCACAAGTCTTTTGCCGCGGAAAATCAAGCCCTTTTTAAAGAGGTTAAAGAAGGCATAGCGAACCGCTTTTGCGCAAATATGGTCTAGCGTAAATCTCTGCCTATCCCAGTCGCAACTAGAACCGAGCAATTTAAGCTGGCTTGTTATGCGAGCTTCATATTCATTTTTCCAGTCCCAAATTCTCTTTACAAGTTCTTCCCTGCCCAAATCGTGGCGGGTTTTCTTTTCGTCTTTGAGTAATCGCTTTTCCACAACCGCCTGCGTTGCAATTCCAGCGTGGTCTGTGCCGGGAATCCAAAGCGTGTTTTTGCCAAGCTTTCTGTTATAGCGAATGAGAATGTCTTGAATGGTGTTGTTGAGCGCATGGCCTAGGTGCAATGCCCCTGTTACATTTGGCGGCGGAATTACAATGGAAAAATGTTCTTTTTCCGCAAGTAGAGGCAGCCACGTAGAGCTGCCCCTACTTGCATCGCTCGCGGGCTTGAAGTTCTTTTGCTCATTCCAATTTTTGAGCCACTTTTCTTCTATCTCTTTGTGGTTGTAGCGTGTTTCCATCGGGTGTAATATAGTAAAAGCAACCACATTTGGTTGCTCGTTTCACCGCACTTTGGAAAAATTTTACAGCGGAACTGTCTTTTGGCAATTCTAGCATTATAGCTTTCTTGCCAACGAATAAAAAAACATCTGACATTCCAAAATACTTTGTCAGCAACAAATCTAAATCTGCAACCATAGGCTCACCACCGTCTATGACAGCAATCTCCGCATCCTCCAATCTCTATGGTTTTAATTTTGTATATTTAGAATATGCAAACATTGGGAGGGTAGATTTATTCTCTTATTTCTCGCAAACAACAATATACTCAAAAAGCATAGTATTCACTGTTTTGCCAGATTCATTGGTAGGCGAATTTTTGCTCGGCATAGACTTGTTGCTCAAAAGTCTTTCGTAGGTTGTTAAGTGTTTCAACCCGTTTTTTTCAAATTTCTCTGCTATAAATTGGTCTGTTGGAAGTTGAACATTTTTAACAGTCCTATTGCCAACTACATAAATTGATTTTCCACCGTTCTTAATGCTGCCTGCAACTTGCTTTATGGAACTTTCCAAATCATTGTAAAACGCAGAAACCTCTAATGCCCGTTTTTCATCTGCCTTTGATATTTGGGAAATATAATCGGCTATGATTCCAGTTTTTATATTATCTTTATTCTTTGCCCCACCCATAAGCATTCCGTCTATTTTTCTAGCATAATCTATGCCAAGCCATTCATTTGAAAGTGTAGAGAATTGTCCGTAAGCAACTGTAGTTCTTGAATCTCCATAAGGCGGACTTGTCAAGACTACATCGAAGGAATTTGCTTTTGGTTTAAATTTTGAATATTCAACATTAACATTATTCGTAATTTTTGGATAATAAAATTTTTCATAGAAATTGACTGTGTCTTCCAATTTATTAAAATAAATGCCTATAACATCAGGATTAAACAACAGCAGGTCTTCTTGTTTCATTCTAAATAATTTAAATTCATTGTTCCTTGTATAAGAGCAGTCTCTAACCGTTTCGGAAAATGGAAGCAAAAAGAAATTGCGAATGTTTTTATCTTTTATTTCGTTTATAAATTTTTTAATAATTGCTAAATTTTTTGAAACATTTTTTGAAAACCAGAAATCTATATTGGTTACGTTTGGAAATGCTAACTGTTTTAAATTGCTTTCTTTTTTCAGAAATTCAAAAATATCATTTCTAAGATTTAATCTTATTTCTTGCAAATGCTTTATATTAACCTTTGTAAATTTGACTTTTGAAATCAACACAGCAAGAGGATTTATGTCAAAACCTTGCATTTTTTTTATTCCACATTCCAAACCGCTTGCAAAAGAAGAACCCGAACCGCAATAAGGGTCAAGCAAAACGCCTTTTGCAGCTTTAAATTCTTTAAGTATATCTACGCCTATCTGTGGGAGCATCGTAGCTGGGTATTTATGTAAATTTGGGTAGAGGCTGTTGTAGTTCTGCCCTATATAATCGTATTTTTCATTTCTAATAACTCGGTATTTCATAATTTCTCATTTACAAAATTTGGTAGCGTTGATAATCTGCAAATAAAATTAGAATCTACATTTTTTGCTATAAAAGCCTTATCAAAAAATTTGAACATTCCTCGCTGTTGAGGGTTATTTATCTCATTGTAAAAATTTACGGTAGCAAAGCACACCAAAGGCATTATTTTTGTTTCATACCGAATATCATATTTTTCCCTTAATGCCTTTGAAGAAATTGCTATTTCCATTAAAAGTTTCCATTTATAAGTTTGCCCCGCACGTTCTCGCAAAGAAGTTTTTAAAGAAAGTATCATACATTTTTTTAGAGTGTTATTTTTATTCAACGAATAAATAACCAAATCGCAGTCGGGTTTCTGGGTTTCGTCTCCCATTTTTATAGTTGAAATTTCTTTGAAATTTGGAACTTTTGATTTTTGACTTGTAATAAAAATATCTGGACGAATATTACCGATAATTTTATTTTTCAAAAATATGTATTCTATAATTTTTGAGAAAGAATTGCCTGCAATAGATTTTAATGCCTGTTTTTCGTCTTTTATTTCGCCAATTTTCTTTCGCTCTGCCAAAAAAGTATCTACACTGCTTTTAGATTCGTTTAAAATCCTGTAAATTTCATCAAAAGCATTTTTAGTATCCTTTAATTTATCTACCAACCCTATAGCGCAAGCCATATAAGGTGTTTGCGAAATACCTTGCATAGATTGCATTTCAATATTATTTAATGAATACATAAAGGAGAATATAGAAAATTTTTTTCGGGTTTGCCCACTGTAACTATGGCTTTATAGCAGCAGTCGCACCCCGTAGAACAAGCCCATCTATCATAGCCACAACTTCATCGTATTCTCCATTTAAAATTTTTTGCAAAATACTTTCAATGCTATCGCCTACTTCTGCCACTTGTGTATATGCTTTCAGAGAGTTGGTTGCCTCGTCAATGGCATCGGAATCTAAAATGCCTATTGCTTCTTTTAATTTATTAAGTTCTATTTTCAAGGCTTCAAAATCAACAGGGCCTTTTTGATCATTTTGCTTGTTTGCTAAAAGAGTCGCATTTATATTATTTAAAAGAACTTCCAAAGCACTTAAAAACTGAGGGGTGCGCTGTTTAATGTATGTAAAATCTCTTTTTTTCCCTGCCATTTCCAAGGACTTTGCAGTTTCAGATAAATCCAAAGCTCCTACGCTTGCGCTTGCGCTTTTCAGAGCATGTATATATATTATGAATAAAGGATAGTTATCCGTTTCCAAACATTCTTTGATCTCTTTTATTTTTTTAAGCCCGTCTTTATAGAACGTGTCAAGTATTTCTATGTTTACATTTGAGCTTTCGCGCACGGTTTCCGTTGCTTTTTCTTGCTTCTCTTTTGGCAACCATTTTTCTAAAATGGAATTCAATTCAATAGTATCTATGGGTTTTGATAAAAAATCGTTGAAGCCGTTTGCGAGGAACATTTCTCTTACACCAGAAACAGCATTAGCGGTTAGGGCAATAATCGGAAGATTTGTATGCGTTTCCCTTATGCGTTTAGTGGCTTCAATGCCATCCATTTCGGGCATCATCTGATCCATAAACACCAGGTCGTAGTTATCTGCCTTTATCTTTTCAATTGCTTCTGCTCCGCTTGAACAAAGATCAATCTGCATTTTGTATGGCTGCATTAAACCCTTGGCTACCTTTAAATTCGTGTTAATATCGTCCACAATGAGAACCCTTGCATTTGGAGCATTGAATTTAATTGTTATGTTATCATTTTTAGTAGAATCAACAGATTCATTGGAGCGTATTTTCTGCGGCAATTTAACTGTGAACGTGCTGCCTTTGCCATATTCAGATTGAACTGTTATATTTCCGTTCATCATTTTAATGAGATTTTTCGTTATGGCAAGTCCAAGCCCCGTGCCTTCAACGCCTTTATTGATCGCAAAATCCAACCGCACAAAATCATCAAATAATTTTTCTAAATCTTCTTTTTTTATGCCTATGCCGCTATCTGTAATCTCTATGGTTAAAAGAACTGTGTCTCCTGTTATTTCTCCATTTACGGAAAATGAGATAAAACCCTTTTTAGTGTATTTAACGGCATTGCTCAAAATATTCAGCATCACTTGCCTTACTCTCGTTTCGTCTCCAAAAAGAGAATTGGGAACATTTTGGTCTATATTAACCACAAAACTCAAATTTGAATCCACTACTCTCATTCTGATAATGTTCACTACATCATTTATCAACGAGGAAAATTGGTAGTTGCTATGGATTATTTCCAGCTTGCCGCTCTCTATCTTTGAAAAGTCCAAAATATCGTTGACTATGGATAATAGATTGGCTCCGGCATGTTTAATTGTGATAATATATTCGCGAGCAGCATCTGATATATATTCGCGCAAGGCCATTTCAGCCATTCCTATTATAGCGTTCATCGGCGTTCTTATCTCATGGCTCATCTTGGCGAGAAAATCGCTCTTGGCTTTTGAGGCAGCTTCTGCCAACTGATTTTTTTCATCGGATTTCTGTTTTGCTACGCTGAGGCTGAATAATATAAAACTAAGTGCTACCGCTAAAAATGTACCTAAAAGAGCAATGAACATTCTCATTTTCTTTACTTTTTGGTAGTATTGATCCATAGGAGTAAAAATCCCCATATACCAGCCGTTTTCAAATTTTTTAGTAAACAGAATAAACTCTGAATTCGGCTTGTCGTCTATTATTATTTTATGCTCAGAAATATCTACACCCTGTTTCAAATTCTTCACTATATCAGGAATACCATTATACGGCAATTCGGAGATACGTTTGCCCATATTTCCTTTTGTTGGAGAGGCTATGATTTCCATATTTTCGTTCAATAATATTCCATAACCACCCTCGGTAAGGCGTGTATCTATAACATATTTCATTATTCTATCTAACAACAAATCCATGCTCACAACGCCAAGCTGCTTGCCTTTATTATCAAGAATGCACTCTGAATAGGAAATTATAATTTCTCCTGTTTGTGCATCCACATAAGGTGCTGTAGTCGCCACGCTACTGCCTGCGGCCACGGCTGCTTTGTACCACGGGCGTTCTTTTGGATTATAACCTTCTGGCAAAACCCAATCCGTTCCGTCAAGGTACTTATTTTTGAATACATCAAAAACACCGTAAACACCGCTAAAACCCGATACCCGCGTATCATTGGACATTAAATATTTTGTTATTTCATTTAGATATTCCTGTATTACACTTGCGGAATTACCACGTAAAATCATAGTGCGTATGCTTTGCGCAATATTTTGCACGGAAGTTTCTGCTTGCAGCAAATCGGTAGCTATTTTTGATTGCGTATAAGTAAGTGCATTTTTTGCTTCTTTTGTTAAATAGTCGTTTACAATGTTTTTTACAAACAAATAGCTTATGAATGTCATAAGAAAAAAAGCAAGCCAAACAAATAATAATTGCTTAAATACGGAGCGTATAACCCTTGTTCTTTTCTTATTAAGTTCTAGCATTTAGAGGCTCTCTTGCTGAATTCATCGGAAGTTTCAAGAAATATATCCACCAAATCGGGGTCAAAATGCGTTCCTCTGCCATCTTTAATTATATTCACAGCTTCTTCATGTGTATATGGTTTTTTATATGGGCGTTCCGAAACCAAAGCATCGTAAACATCTGCAATGGCCATTAATCTGCCTTGAAGCGGGATTTCTTCGCCTTTTAGCCTTTTTGGATAACCAGAGCCATCCCATTTTTCGTGATGGGTAGCGGCAAATATTCCTGCGTGTTCCAAAAATTCGTGCTCTGTTGTTTCTCGTTTTATTTTTTCAATGATTTCTTCACCGCAAAGGGGATGTTTTTTTATTTCTTCAAATTCTTCTTTTGTGAGTTTGTCGTTCTTTTTGAGAATCTCATCTCTTACAGCAATCTTGCCAACATCATGCAACTGCGAAGACCTCAGCACCAAATCTATATTCCAATTACACACATTTTCTGCATGCAAACCGCGTTTTATAAGCGCATCAATCAACAAAGCCAAATAACCCTGCGTTCTTTCCACGTGCTTGCCTGTAATATCATCGCGACTTTCCACAAGCTCTGCCATTGCATTTAAAATGGCATTTTGAAGCTCCAATACAGACTTGGTTTTGATCGCAACCATTTCTTGCAGATGTTTATTGTAATTTGCAAGTTCTAAATGCGTTTCTATGCGTTTGAGCAACAGAGAGGGCGAAAATGGTTTTGTTATATAATCTATAGCCCCAAGAGAAAGCCCTTCCAGTTCGCTGTCTCCATCGGTTTTTGCCGTTAAAAAGATAACTGGAATATCTTTGGTTTCCCTTTTGTTTTTTATGATTTTTATCACTTCATAGCCATTCATCTCTGGCATTTCAACATCTAAAAGAATTAAATCGGGAATGTTCTTTTCAAGGAATTTCAAAAGAGCAGCACCAGAATTCATAGTGAAAACTTTGTAATACCCAACAAGAGCATTTTTGCCGACTGCCAAGTTTGTTGCGTTATCGTCAACAAGATAGATCGTTTTTCTTTCTTCAATCATATAAAATTCCAAAAGGGTTTTTCAAATATGGTCATAATATAGAAATTTAATTTTCTTGCTTCTCCCTCGGCAGCCACTTCTCCAAAATAACATTCAATTCAACAGTATCTATGGGTTTTGATAAAAAATCATTGAATCCATTCGCTAAAAACATCTCCCTTACCCCAGAAACAGCGTTAGCGGTCAAGGCGATAATCGGCAGATTTGTATGCGTTTCCCTAATGAGCTTCGTAGCTTCAACACCGTCCATCTCAGGCATCATGTGATCCATAAATAAAATGTCGTAACTATTCGCCTTTACCATTTCAATCGCTTCTGCTCCGCTCGTACACAAATCAACCTGCATTTTGTATGGTTGCATCAAGCCTTTGACTACCTTTAAATTCGCATCTGTGTCGTCAACAACAAGGACTTTTGCGTTTGGAGCATTGAATTTAATTGTTAGGTTATCGTTTTTAATGGAGTCAAAAAGTTCATCGGAACTTATTTTCTGCGGTAATTTAACGGTGAATGTGCTGCCTTTGCCGTATTCCGATTTAACGCTTATATCCCCACCCATCGCCGTCAAGAGATTTTTTGTTATGGCAAGCCCAAGCCCCGTGCCTTCAAAACCTTTATCCACTTGGACAAACTCATCAAACAGCCCCTTCAAGTCTTTTGGCTTTATGCCTATACCGCTATCGGCAACTTCCATAGTTAAAAGAACCGTGCCTTCTTTTATTTCTCCGCTTGCAGAAAGGGAGATAAAACCTTTTTTTGTGTATTTAACGGCGTTGTTCAACACATTGAGCAACACTTGCCTTATTCTAGTTTCATCTCCAAAAAGAGAATTCGGTATATTATTGTCTATATTTATATCGAAATGCAGTCCCGAATCCGCAATCTTCATTTTAATAATACTTACTACGTCATTTATCAGAGATGAAAATAAATAATAGCTCGGAACTATTTCCAATTTTCCGCTTTCAATTTTTGAAAAATCCAAAATGTCGTTGATTATGGATAAAAGGTTTTTGCCCGCCTGTTTAACTGTGATAATATACTCCTTTACAATAGAAGTCATATTTTCGCGCAGAGCAAGTTCTGCCATGCCTACTATCGCGTTCATGGGAGTTCTTATCTCGTGACTCATTTTTGCCAAAAATTTGGTTTTGGCTTTATTCGCTTTATTCGCTTCTATAAGACCTAATAAGCCACTCATAAACACAAGTACCACGGAAATAATTTGAACCGTAGTGAGAATGGATATCATTCGCCTTGCAAGTACAATATCTTCATCTCTTATATCCACTCCAGCAATCGCTTTAACATTGCCTTCGCTGTCAAAAACAGGAGCAAAACTGTTCAGCAACCCTTCCCAGCCAGAAGTGTAATGACCTAAGCCAGCATAATTGGATTGCCCCTTCTCAAGTACAAGAAGCATCCATGGGGTCTTGTATGGGTCAAAGGGCGGAGTATCCAAACCAACCCGTGTTTCTTCGTTAAAATCATTATCCACTATATACTGCATTGAATCCTGCACGGGGCGCATAAAATACACCCAGAGAACTTCGGCTTTTTTGGAAAATTCCAGCAGTTTTACGCGCAAATCTTTGTAAGATTGAAGTTCCATATCTTCTTTTTTCTGATATTTATCCAGTTCCTCTATGCTTATAGTGCTTGCCAAATACTCAGCCACAGAAATCATGCGGTGCTCTATGTTGTGTTCCATTGCACTTACAGAAAAATTGATAAAATAATTTGCAACAATAGACACTATAAAGAGTGTTAAAAACGAAATAAAAAAAAGAATCAAAACAGGCCGTTTTGTCATAATAGGTGTAATATAATAAGTTGTACTTGCATTTCACGCCGAAAAACACGCTATCTACGTTATACCCTTGCAAAATGCAAAAAAAAATGATATTTTTTTAACATGAGAACGAATATCACTTTGTCTGAACCCCGATTAGGACTGATCCTCCTAAGACACGTTACCCATCCTGAGTTCAAAACAGGATTTTCGGGGTTCAGGCAACCCCTTGTGCTTGCTATGGCATTAACCCTATCACTAGTAGCCTGCTCCAGCGACAGAAGCGGCTTGCCCGAAAATAAATATTTCGGCAAGCTCCCACGGATACAGGATAACTGGCATATAGAAATGGAAGACAACAAAAGGGAATTCGAAATGTCTAACGATAAAAACGCCTACGATAAATACAAGGAAACAGAAAAAAAGATCCGTGAAAAGTACAAATCTGATATAAAAACAGAAACAACTAATCTTATTGGCAGGGAAATTCCAATTTCTTACAGCGATGAGTTGAAAGCCAACAAAGCCAGCCAACTTTACACAGTAGGAAAGGTGACAATCAATGCTAAAGAAGACGGCGGATGCACTTTAGAATTTCCCATAACGATAAAGAATGATTTTACTACACCGAGTTCTATGAATTATGACAAATGGCAGGCTGCAAAAATTTGGGTATGGTATTTGGCAAAAGACGGGCGGCTACTCCTTAATTTGGCAACAAGTACCTTTGAATTAGGTGCTGTCAAAGCTGGCACCACAGTTACCAAAACAATGGCTTGCTGTGAACACTCAAGCTGTGCGTATTTTAGCGGTTTGAAATTCCACACTCCAAACGAAAAAAGGCCAGAGTTTTGGAAAATGGAAATAGCGAAGAAAAAATAAAGTTTCGGTATTATGGAAGTACCACCCGCATTTCACGCCGAAAAATATGCATTCTACGCTGTATCCTATACAAAATATCAAAAATATTGTATTTTACATATATATACTGTATAGGGAGAAAAATGAATATTCTTATATGTGATGACATAAAAGAAGATGCAGAGAGGCTCGCAACCTTGATTGCCCAGTCTAGTTTTGAGGCTAAAACAATGGTTTTCAACAGTCCTTTGCAAGCTCTTGATTATTTTCGCTCCGGTGCAGACATAGATGCTTGTTTTTTAGATATAATAATGCCGAAAATGAACGGAATCAAATTGGCAGAAAAATTGCGTGAAAGTAATTTTGCAAATGATATTGTTTTTCTCACCACTTCCAACGATTTTGCCAGCCAGTCTTATCAAGTTCAGGCTTTTGACTATTTGCTCAAACCCTTGACTTGCGAAAAAGTGAACCATATAATGGGCAAGCTGAAAAAATCTCAGGAAAATGCGGATAAAGCTGGATTGTCCATAACAACGCATGGAGTTGCAAGGTTTGTTCTGTTTCGTGATATTTCTCATGTTGAAGTCATAAGTCATACCGTATATATTAAGATGTTGGATAAATCCATAATCAATATATATGCCGCTTTTAGCAAAATAGAGGAGTGGCTACTGGCAGACAGCAGATTTGCAAAATGCCATCGCTCGTATATAGTGAACCTAAGCGAGATAAAGGCAATGGCAAATAACGAGCTAACAATGAAAAACGGCTCTAAAATTCCTATTTCTAGGAGTTATTCACAAGTCAAAGATAAAATAGTCAAATGGATGTTCAAATGAAACTTATATCAAACATACACCGCTTTTTTTGCCGCAAAGACGAAACCGAATTTGCACGCCTCATTTTATCTGCTGAGCAAGCACAATATCAAAAAATGGCAGAAATGTACGAAACTATGAGCACCTTGCGTCACGATTTCAAATACTATCTTAAAAAAATTGAAGAATTGCTGCAAACGGACGATATAGAGAAGACGAAGCAGTATTTAACAGAGATAAAAAACCAGATACCAAAAAGCGACCTGCATTATTATTGCACAGACCACGCAATCAATTCATTGCTCACCAGTTATGCCAAAAATTGCAAGGAACTCAACATAGAATATAATGCAGAAATTGCATTGCCCAAAACGCTTTCCGTGCCTCGTTATGATATTTGCATAATTTTATGCAACATATTGGAAAACTCTTTGGAAGCCTGCAAAGAATTGGAGAACGGCAGAGAAATAAATTTAGCCATAAAAACAGATGGAGAGCGCATAGCAATAAGGATGAAAAACAGCTTTAACGGTATTTCTAAAGAAAACGCAAACCTAATGAGCGTTAAGGCAATTGCAGAGCGTTATGGCGGTCATGTTTCTACAGAACGAACTGAGAGTTTATTTACGGTTTATGTTATGTTGAATGTGTAGTTATGGAGTGTTTCCATTGTTTCAGCTGTGCCAAAATGTAAAAAATCCTGTTGAACTCATCGGAAATCTCAAGAAATACATCCACTAAATCAGGGTCAAATGCCTTTCCCTTACTGGCTGAGATAATTTCAACGGCTTCTTCGTGCGAAAACGCCTTTTTATATGGACTGTCGGAAACTAGAGCATCGTACACATCTACTATGGCCATAAGCCTGCCTTGAAGCGGAATTTCTAATCCCTTTAAGCCTTTTGGATATCCGCTACCATCCCATTTTTCGTGGTGAGTAGCGGCAAAAATTTTAGCGTGTTTCAAAAATTCGTGTTCGGTTGGGTTATGTTCCATTTTTTCAATAATTCCTTCGCCGCTAGTCGTATGCTTTTTTACTTCGGTAAATTCCTCTTCTGTCAATTTGCCGTGTTTATTGAGAATCTTGTCTTTCACCGCAATTTTGCCAACATCATACAACTGCGAAGACAGCAATATCAAACCGATATTCCAATCACGCATTTCTTCTGCATACAAACCGCGCTTTGATATGGCTCCAATCAGCAAACCCAAATAAGTCTGAGTTTTTTCCACGCTCTTGCCAGCAATATTATCACTAGTTTCGGCTTCCAAAAGCCTTGCCATTGCCTTTAAAAGGAAACCCGGGATACATTTTTTAACATATTTCATAAAACTAGCTATAATATAGAATTTTTTTCAAATATACCATCCATTTTTTCCTGTTTATCCTTAGGAATCCATTTTGCCAAAACTGCATTGAGCTTAACGGTGTCTATTGGCTTTGACAAAAAATCGTTGAAGCCATTTGCTAAAAACATCTCTTTTATGCCAGAAATAGCGTTTGCCGTTAGTGCTATAATAGGTAGCTCTGCGTAATGGGGATTTTCGCTACCCATTTCCCTTATGAGCTTTGTGGCTTCAATACCATCCATCTGCGGCATCATGTGATCCATCAGTACCAAGTCGTATTGGTGTTTTTTTAACGCCGCAATAGCCACAGCACCGCTCATGCACGAATCTATTTGCATTTTGTATGGCAGCATTAAACCCTCAGCCACCTTCAAATTTGTGCCTATATCATCCACAATGAGAATTCTAGCCTCAGGTGCGATAAACCTTGCCACAGAAGCATCTTCATTTGAGCTATAAGAAAAACGACCAGATACGCCGTTCAATATATTCGCAACCGATATGGAATGTACCGGCATTGCCAATACATCTAACTTCATATCTGCTGTGGCATTGCCAAATTCTGTTAGCACAACTATTTGGGTTTTGGATTTAAGTTCCCTTATTATCGCTTTGGCATTTATCAGCAGTGGATAAGAAACTAACAAAAATGTGTAATCTTTCATTTGCAGTTTCTCGCGCAAATCATAATCGTTTTCTGCTCTATGGCAAATCACGCCCAAATTATCCACGGTGCATATTATGGAATTGGCATATATTTCACTAGGTTCATAAACAAGAACGCTTTTTTCCTCTGGGTTTTCAACCGAAGCCAAAGGTTCGGGCGAGCGTATTTTTTGCGAGAGCGTAATTGTAAATGTGCTGCCCTTGCCGTATTCAGACTGAACGCTTATGTCTCCACCCATGGCATTCACAAGTTTTTTTGTTATCACAAGACCAAGCCCTGTGCCCTCAATGCCTTTATGAGATGCCGAATCTATCTGCACAAACTCGCCAAACAATTTCCTCAAATCCTCTTGCTTTATGCCATTTCCGCTGTCTGTTACATCTATGGTTAAGAAAACATTGTCTTCGGTTATCTCTCCGCCCACAGAAAAAGAGACAAAACCTTTTTTTGTGTATTTCACAGCGTTGGTCAATAAATTGAGCATAGCCTGCCTTATTCTAGCCTCATCTCCAAAAAGAGAATTTGGAACATTGCAGTCTATATTCACAACAAAAATCAAATTTGAATCCACCACGCGCATTCTGATAATGCTCACCACATCATTTATCAGCGAAGAAAATTGGTAGTCGCTGGGGATTATTTCCAACTTGCCGCTCTCAATTTTTGAAAAATCCAGAATATCGTTGATTATGGATAAAAGATTTGCTCCGGCTTGCTTAATTGTGATAATATGTTCGCGAATAATGTTCGGTCTGCTCTCGCGCAAAGCTAGTTCTGCCATTCCTATTATCGCATTCATAGGCGTTCTTATCTCGTGGCTCATCTTTGCGAGAAAATCGCTCTTTGCTTTTGAGGCAGCTTCTGCCACCAGATTTTTTTCATCGGCTTTCTGTTTTGCCATAGCGAGGCGAAACAATATAAAACTGAGCACCGAAGCTAAAAACACACCTAAAACAGCAATAAATATTTTCATATTCGTCACTTTTTGATAATATTGCTTTGTGGGAGTTATAATTCCCATGTGCCAACCATTTTCAAATCGTTTGGTAAACAGA
>CAZIMU010000036.1:0-13093 GCA_964540355.1 uncultured Fibrobacteraceae bacterium
TAGGCATAAAAAAAGGAACCCCGCTTTTTGTTGAAGGCAGGGTTTCTTACCGCCAGTGGAACGACCCTCAAACCGGACAAAAACACAATGTAACCGAGATTTTAATGGATAATTTTGAGTTTTTAGCTCCTAGGCTTGGCTATTCAGGTGAAGGAGGAGAACGCCACAACTTTGAAATGAACAACGACTTGGGAGCAAGCAGCTTGCCGCCACCGCCAACAATTGAACCCGATAGCGAATTGCCGTTCTAAAATCGCGTGTATATTTTATGGCAAATAATTTATTTAGCATAGACCTTGTTCAAGTGGCAATCCTTTGGAGCATTGCCGCTTTAAGCATTATATGTTCCGTAAATTCTCACGGCTTTTTTAGGCAACTGATTTCTTGGCTCATAGTTATTGCCGTGATTATTATTGCGGCATTTTTTTCTTACCTTAAATTTGAATCCATTAGGCAAGAAATTGGTTTTAGGGAGTTTGTTCCAGATTCAACGGCATTAAACCACGATTCAACTGCAACAGCAAATCAAGATTCAACACCAAATTCCATGGACGGGTTTGCAAGCGCGAATTATCTCTCCGCAGAAAAGCAGCTTATGGAAAACGTGGTGGCAATTTCAGATTCCATTCTCTCTTTTCCAAAGTGGCAAGACATAAATTCGCAAGGCATTGAAAAGCGGGAATATTATGAGAGCAAGGCTCTTTTTTTGAGAAATAGCAGTATGAATTTTTACAGGCAAATCAGAAAACTCTCGCCTCCAAGCGAAAAAAAGCAGTCTTATGATTTATTGCTTGCGGCTGCGGATAATTTGCGGCTTGCAGGTTATGAAATTCATCGTCAATTCGGATTGGAAGCAGATTCATTAGGAGAAAGCGTTAGCAAGGCGCGTGAGAGTGCAAGCCTTGCAAAATCGGTAATTTCTACCATAACAATTAAGGAGGGATTATGAAAAATGTTGCAATAGCAGGTGCCACAGGTGCAGTTGGGCAAGAGTTTCTTTCCATTTTGGCAGAGCGGAATTTTCCGCTCAAGTCTTTGAAATTATTGGCATCGGCAAGAAGTGCTGGCAAGAAAATAAAATTCAAAGACGAAGAGATAACGGTGCAGGAATTAAAACACGATTCTTTTGAGGGGGTAGATTTGGTTCTATCTTCGGCGGGAGGTTCCATATCAAAAGAATATATGCCCTCTGCGGTTAAAGCAGGAGCCGTTGTTGTGGACAACACATCATATTTCAGAATGAACCCAGAAGTTCCGCTTGTTATTCCCGAAATAAATCCGCAAGATATAAAAAGACACAAGGGCATTATAGCTAATCCAAATTGCAGCACAATAATAATGCTGCTACCGATATTCCCTCTATACAAGGCTTTTGGCATTGAGCGGATTCAGGCCTGCACATACCAAGCTGCAAGCGGAGCTGGCGCAATGGCTATGGAAGAGCTTAGGTTAGAAAGCGTTGCCATTGCAGAAGGCAAGCCTTTTAAGCGCACCATTATACCATACCAATATGCTTTTAATCTGTTTCCGCACAATTCCTCTTACAACGATGGCAGCCCTGAAAAAAACACGGTTCACGCTCCAAATGGTTATTGCGAAGAGGAATGGAAAATGATTGCCGAAACTCACAAGATTTTTGGAGACGACAATTTGCGTGTAAATGCCTCTTGCGTGAGGGTTCCTGTTTTAAGGGCACATTCAGAGGCTTTGAATATAAGGCTTTCCAAAAAAACAAATGTAGCAGAAATTTACGAGGTTTTGCGGAAAGCACCTGGGGTTGAAATTTTAGAAGAACCTTCTAAAAATCGTTGGCCTATGCCAATAGATGCAAGCGGCAAAGACCCTGTGCTGGTTGGCAGAGTTCGCGTTGACCAGTCTCAAGACAACGCTTATGATATGTGGGTTGTGGGCGACCAAATTCGCAAAGGCGCAGCCTTAAACGCTGTGCAAATAGCGGAACTTCTTTGAGGATGTATATATGCTTTTCTCCATAGTTCTAGGGCTTGCGCTGTTTGCAATTGCTTGTTATCTTGTGCTTTTGTTTTTTCAAGTGCAAAGGGTTGAAAAACTGATAGCGGATTTAATTCAAATGGTGGAGATTCACTTGCTCAATAAATACGGGCACAATCCAAATAGGGAAGCAAAGAGGGTAAATGTTAAAAAGGCTCTCAAGGAAATGGAGGAGGAAAATGCCTGATCTAGGTAAAATTCCGCGCCCCAATTGGATTGAAATAGATTTAGACCATTTGCACAGCAATATTGCTTATGCGAGAAGTTTGCTGCCTGCTGGTACAAAATTGCTATTACCCGTTAAAGCCGATGCTTACGGGCACGGTTCGCTTGCCATTTCTTTTGCGGCTATGGCGGCAGGAATTGATTTTTTGGGTGTTGCCCATTTATTTGAAGGAATTGCCCTGCGAGAAAACGGAGTAAGTGCTAGAATTTTAATTTTAGGTCCCTGCATAGAAAGCGATTTTCCATTTTTAATAAAATACAACTTGACTCCCTCTATTCAAAGTTTAGATAGTGCAAAAGCATTGAACTCAGGTCTTTCAACTTTGGGTTCAAAACTGAAAATCCACATTCAAATAGACACTGGAATGCATCGCTTTGGAATAAAATACGATAATTTTGATGATGTAAAAAAAATATGCGAGCTGCCAAATTTAGAGGCAGAAGGCATGTATTCCCATTTTGCCACCGCCGATATGCCAGACCATCCGGCTTTTAAAATACAATTAGATAGATTTGACAGGCTGGTTAAAGATTTGGAAAAAGCAGGTGTGCGCCCATCTATCTGCCATATAGCAAATTCACCTGCAACATTTTTATATGCGAACAAAACTCACTACGATATGGTTCGCCCAGGCGTTGCCCTTTATGGCTACGACCCGCTTGGAGAGCTTCCATCTAAATTTCCAATAAAGCCCGTTTTGAGATTACGTTCAACCGTGCGCGCTTTGAGGCAGGTTGAGGCAGGGGAGGGAGTTTCTTACGGGCATTTTTTCAAGGCGGAAAAAAATATGCTGGTGGCAACGGTTGCCATTGGCTATGGAGACGGATATTTACGCGGCGAGCCAAATAAAGGCGAGGTTTTTATAAATGGCAAAGCCTGCCCAATTTTAGGGCGGGTGTGCATGGATGCTTGCATGGTTGACGCTAGCGAAACTCCAGATGTGAAAATAGGCGATATAGTGGAGTGCATAAACGGAGAATTTTCCGAGCAAATATCTGTAGAAGCATTTGCCGCCGAGCATAAAACCATTCCTTACGAAATAACAACCCGCATGGCGCGCCGCCTTTACCGCCTTTACCGCTATAAAGGAAAAACCCGCGGCTGGCACGAACTCAAAGCTGAGTTTTGAGCTAAAGCCATCATCGCAGCGAGGCGATTTTCTATATTGCCCTTATGCCAGCCAAGCGCAAATACAAAGATTCGGTTTTCACTTCTTTGTTCAAAGACAAGAAGCGTCGTATGCGAAACGAAGGCTTGGGGTTACTAGAAATTATGCCGTACGCTAAACTAGCCGTTTGGTAATTGATTTACCTATCCAATTTGCATTTCGCTGGCGAACAGCCGTAGGCTGGTTATTTAGCAATTACAAAGGCGAATACCCTAACTGCGAGTAAACGCAGCTACAAATCACTCACCAAAAACTCAAGCAAATTAAAATGCTTGATTCCATTTCTTGAATTACCCGAAAATTCATCCATAGACACAACGAATTTCGGGTAGTTATCCTTTATCCTCTCCAAATTGCCAAACTCGCGTTCTACGGTTTTGCTATCGTGCAATAAATAGCAAACTTGCACATATATTTTTTCACCGCTTTTTCTCGCTATAAAATCAACCTCCCTATCACCATCGCAACCTATGGCAACCTCATAGCCGCAATAAAGCAAATGGTTATACACTGCATTCTCCATTATTTTACCAATATCCGTTTGCTTGTACTCAAAAATGGCGTTTCTAAGACCAATATCCTCAAAATAAAATTTCTCTCCTATTTCAAATACTTTTTTGCCAACAATGGATTCTCGTTTAACCTTGTGTATAAAAAAGGCATTGGCTAATTTACCCAAATAATCTATAACCTGCGAAGCGGCTATGCTCACTTTTTGGGATTTTAGATAATCGCTTATTTTTTTCGCAGAAAATAATTGCCCCGTATTATCCGCCAAAAACAGAACCAAATTTTCCAAAAACGCAGTATTGCGAATTTTATTTTTCGCAATCACATCCTTATATATAACCGTGCTATAAACACCCTTTAAATATTGGTAAACTATTTCATCTTCCAATTCCAAATGCCTCAAATAAGGCATACCGCCAAATTTAAGATATTTAAAAAGGGTGTTTTTATCGCTTTGCAAATTGTGAAACTCGCAAAACTCAGTAAACGACAAGCTATGCACGGGAATTTCTATATATCTGCCGCTCAAAAAAGTTGAAATTTCACTGGATAAAAAATTAGCGTTGCTTCCTGTGCAATATAAATCGTATATGGGATTTTTAAGCAAACTGCGCATAGTCTTTTCAAACTTTTTTATCTCTTGAATTTCGTCTATAAACACATAATTTTTGCTTTTATCGTTTGTTCTGCTTTTTATGTATTTATTCAAATCTTCTGCGGTTTTTATAAAGTCAAATAACAAATCTTCCTTGTCAATATAAATTATATTCGCATTTTTGTCCAGCCGCTTTATTTGCTTTATTATTTGCTTCAAAACATAACTCTTGCCCACTCGTCTCTGACCAGTGAGTACCTTTATTATTTGCTTCCCGATAAAGGGTTTTATTTTATCGGAATACCTTTTTCTCTGTATAACGTCATTTTCCATATTTTGCCCATAAGCTAAACTTTTAGATAAATATAGAAAAGTTTAGCACATGTGCTAAACTTTTTAATTCCCTCTTGGGGAGGGGGGTTGTTTGCTATAAAATTTGGCACGTTTTTTGCACTCCAATACCTTGATATGTCTATTTCTGCAACAGAAAGCACAGTGGCTCGTTTTCCGGGCGCAAAATCCGTTGATGCCAAAAAATGGAAGGCGGCACAGGATTTTGAGGCTATGTTCATACATCAAATGCTTAAATCCATGCGAAATACCGTTCCAAAAGACGATGAAATGAGCAGCGGAAGGCGAATTTTCACAGAAATGCTAGACGAACAGATTGCAAATACCGCAAGCCGCACAGGCCATTTTGGGCTTGCTCAAATAGTTTACAAAGAACTTGCCGGAAAAGAAGCTGGGGAGGCATATAGTGCCCAGGGTATGAATAAAGCCTCAGGGGAACAGATAGAAAGCTGGGTAAATGAAGCATCTAAAACGCTTGACCTAGACAAAAACCTTATAAAAGCCGTTATTCGCCAGGAATCAGGCGGAAATTCCCTTGCTCGTTCTAGCAAAGGGGCAAAAGGACTTATGCAGCTTATGGACTCAACCGCCAAAGATATGGGCGTTACAAACTCCTACAATGGGCGGCAAAACGTAATAGGCGGCGCAAAATATCTCAAACAAATGCTTGTACGCTTTGGTGGCGATGAAAAAAAGGCACTTGCCGCTTATAATGCAGGACCCGGAACGGTTGAGCAGTATGGTGGAATTCCGCCTTATGAAGAAACCAAGAACTATATTAAAAACGTTCTGCAATACAAAGAGCAATTTTCTCAAGACTCACAAGAGGAGGCGTTATGAGCTTTGAAAGCCCTGAACAAGAATTTGAAACTCTTATCACGATACTCGGTAAAATGAAAGAGCAATACGTTCATCAAAAAGAGACGCTTGTGAAACAGCGCGCTGCCATAATAAGCAACAATACCACGGAATTAACGGAGATTTTAAGCCAAATAGATACCATAAACGAAAATATAGCCCGCTTGGAAACCCGCCGAATTTTCAACACAGATGTTTTGGCGCAATATGCAAGTTCAGAAACAAAAACCATTCGCGATATTGTTAAAGCATTTCCAGAGCTCAATGGCAAAAAATTGGAAACCGTTGCTTTGGAACTTAAAAATGAGGCATTGGAAGTAAAAAATATTTCCACATCCAACTCAGACCTTTTGGAAATTTCGCGCAATATAATAAAAGAGACTATGAAGATAATAATGACCCAAAACGTGGACCCGCGCGACCGTGCTTGGCGAACTTATGGCAACAGCGGTGCTTATGCCAGAACCGTGAGAAGAGAGCCTGCGCATTTGGTGAATAGACAAGGGTAGCAATGCTCCACTACGCGGAAACGCATTTTAGATTTCCTGTTTCAAGGCTTTATCGTAAAGAGCCTGTGATTTTAATTGATGCACCATTTCAAGTTTGCCCAAAGGAATCTTGCCCTGTTTGGCTAATAGCTAGAAAGGCAAACTTATTTGCAATTTATGTTGAAGAAGTTTACGGAGAGTGGAAAAACGCTGGCGGGAAAAGTATATCTTTCAAGCTGCCTATTGAAAAACAATTTGATAAAAAATTCCATTTTGAAGAGCTGAATTTTGAAAAACCTGAAAACTGCTCAGGTTTGTGGATGCTGAATATTTTTGTTAAATATAAAATAAAGGGCAAGGAAAAAATTTGCGAGAGATGGAATTACCCATTTTTGCCGCCGGAACCGTTGATAATAAATTTTCTAAAAGAAGCTCCCCCAAAACCAGAGGGCTGGCTTGCAGGAGAAACTCACTGCCATTCTAGCTACACCTCCGATTCTGTGGAATTTGGAGCTGCTCCTGCCGTTTTGCAAAAAGCCGCAAAATCTGTGGGGCTGGATTTTGTTTGCATAACAGACCATTCCTATGATTTGATGAACGAAAAAAAATTTCAAAAAATGAGAGCAGATGCTGCTTTGCCATTGCTGATTGCCGGTGAGGAAGTTTCTTGCGGAAATTCAAAAAATCAAAATGTGCATCTGCTGGTTTTTGGCAACGAGAATTATATTGAAGGGCACGGAGATGGTGGTCGCAGATGGTGGAACACAAAACCAGATTTGAGCATTAGCGAGGCTATTGGGAAATACCGTGCTTATGCGGCACATCCAAAATTGCAAATGTTGTTTGTAGAAAAAATTTTGCTGAAAAGAGGGCATTGGAGCTACGAAGATTTAACGGAAAATAATATTTGCGGAATTGAGTTTTGGAATGGTTTCAGAGGTCGTGATTTTTACGAAGGGCGCGAGCTTTGGATAAGAGCTTTGCTTGCGGGGCACAAACTCTTGCCGCTTGGAGGCAACGATTCTCACGGAGATTTGAACGATTATACCGCAGTTAAACAACCGCTATGGAGCTTAAAATGCAACACGGAACACGTATTTGGGCAAGTTAGAACGGTGATTCCAAACACAGGCAAAACACCTTTTAGTTGCGTTCCCAAAAATCTCTACATCACAGATGGTCCGGCTCTGTGGTTTGAAAACGGAAAACTACACGCTAAAAGCACGGGAGATTTTGGGAAATTTTTGAGCATAACAATTTTCAGAGGCTGTGATGGTAAGCCGAATTTTGAGAAAAAAGAGGAGATGAAAATAGGAGATTTTTATGAATTTGAATTTGAGATTTCTTTGAACGATAGTCTTTATGTGAGGGCAGAATGCGAAACGAGTTGCGGAAAATTTGCAATGACAGCGGCGATTTATTCAAGTCCTGCTGCATAGCTACATCCAGCGGTGGAGAGAGAGAATATTTAACCATTGAGTGCGAGCAAAGCAGCATATTTGACTGTGCCTCCATAACCAAGTCTATGCCCACAGGCTATCTTGCTCTAAAGGCAATAGAAAGCGGAATTTTGAGCCTTGAAACTTCGGTAGCAGATGTTCTCCCAGACTTTGCTGCGTATCACGACAAAGAGGCAAAAGTATTCCACCTGCTAACTCACTCCCTAGACTATCGCTTTCCTATGAGCAGCCTCAAAGATTTGCAGCCTAAGGAAATTTGGCAGCGAATTTGCTCGCATAAATTTGAAATACCGCCAGGGCAATTATTTTGCTACGGAAACGCAAACAGCATTTTGCTCGGAAAAGTTTTGGAAGCCGTTTACAACACGCCTTTAGACAAACTCGCAAAAGAAAGGGTTTTTGAGCCGTTAAAAATGCAAAGCACAGGGTGGCATCCTCTTGAATGGGCACCGGCAAGCCGCATTATCCCAACGGAAATTTGCCCTTGGCGCGGGCGCGAACTTAGAGGCGAAACTCACGATGAAAGCGCGTGGAAATTGGAGCAGGGACTTGGAGCTGTTGGTTCTGCGGGAGTTTTTAGCACCGCCCCCGATATTCTAACATTTTTGGAACACATATTGGAAGATAATTTTTTGACCCAAAAATTGACAAAAAATGCGTTTGAGTTAAAAGGCGTATGCAATACGCCCCTACAGGAATGTACCGCGCTTGGTTTTGAACTAAATAATCCAAAATTTATGGGAAACCATCCCTCTCCCGTTTTTGGGAAAACTGGCTTTACCGGAACCAGCTTTATTTGCCGACCACAAAAGAAATTTTGCCTTGTGATTCTCTGCAATTACACATATCCCAAGCGGGGTCCAAATGCAGATAAAATAAACGAGTTCAGGGCAAGAATTGCGGAATTGTGCTATAAAATTTTTTAAATTCCCCCTATGTTCAAAGCTTTTCCGCACATTGCCTCCATAGATATAGGGAGCAACAGCACAATTCTTTTGGTTGCAAAAAAAGAAGAAGACAATTTGCGCGCTTTGGTGCAGAAAATTGAAGTTTATAGGCTTGGAGAGGAGAATCTGGAAAGGCTTTGCGAAATTTTGGCAAGTTTCAGGAATTTGGCTCACTCGCTCGGAGCAGAGATTAAAGCCGTTGCTATGACAGAAGCAGCTAGAAAGGCAAAAAACAAAGAAGAGCTTTTGCAGGCGGTAGAGAAAGTTCTTTGGGTAAAACCTCGCATAATAAGCGGAGAAGAAGAAGCCGAGCTTTCTTATAAGGCTGTTTCAAAGGTTTATGGGCAAGGGATTTTAACCGTTGATGTGGGAGGTGGTTCAACTGAACTGGCAAATGGGAAGAATTTTTTGAGCCTCCCAGTTGGCGCGCTTGAACTCTATGAGCGCATGGGCGCAATTCCTGGCCCTGAATACAAAAAATGGTCAAAGGATTTTTTTAGAGAGATTAACATAAAGCCTTTTGCGAAAAGAGAGTCTTATTTTGTTGGCGGGACAGCTGTTGCCCTTGGAATGTTGGTTAAAGAAATGCAAACTTTTGATGCGAATACCTTGGAAGGAGAGTCCATTTTTGTTGCTGATATTGAGCGGGTTATAATACATTTAAGCGGTTTGTCAAAAGAACTGAGAAATACCATCCCTGGTTTGGAAAAAGGCAGGGGAGATATTATTATATGCGGGCTTTATTGGATAAGGTCACTTTGCGAAAGATTAAAGATAGATTCTATAAAAATTTCAACCTTTGGATTAAGGTTTGGGCTTTTAATTTACTAGTTTATCTTCCTATGAAAAGTGCAACAAAAAAAATAAAATCTCATAAATCTAGGAGCCTTGTCCAAATAATGGTTCTTTCTGTTTTTGTTTTGCTTTTAGTTTCAATGGGTTTGTATGTGCTTTTCAATCTTGCTAAATTGAAGGAAGACGTAATAGAATGGAATATGGAACAGTTGCATACTTTGGTTTTGGCATATTCAGAAGTTTTAAACGGCGACAGTATAGAAGTGGATTTTCAAAAAAGGGAAAAAAATGCCAATTATGATAGATGGAGTGCCATAAGTGATAGCCTGCTTAAAAAAACAGGAGTGAAATACCTTTATGTTATGAATATATCTTATGGCGATTCAATAGAATTCTATATAAGCGCAAGAGACCATGACGGAAAAACTGATTTTTTGACAAAAACACTCGCAGCTGGTTTTGATACTGTTGTTATAAATAAATTGAAAAACAAACAAGATACGCATTTCTCAAAAATAGGTTACTATCCTGAATATGGAGGCTGGCTCGCGTATAACTATATGCCTATAAAAAATTCAAAAGGCAAAGTGGTTGCCTTTGTTGGCGCAGACAGAGAAATGTCCGAAATCAATAACATCATAAAAAATGTTGAAATAAAACTTTTGGTTACGAGTATTTTGTTTCTTATAGTGGTATTTTTGCTGATAACATATTTAATCAAAAGAATATTGCTTTCACCTATAGCAAAGATAATTGAGGCAGCAGATAACTTTAATCTATTAAATGTTTCCTTCAAAAATCTAAATTTAACTTATATCAAAGAATACGATGCTCTTATAGAGAGTTTTAGAAAAATGGAGAGCAAAGTAAATTATGCAATTACCAAGAGTTTCACAGATGAACTTACAAAACTCAATAACCGCTATTTCTTTACACTTTCGTTAGAAAACATTTTAACACCAGTAGAACAGGAAAAGCAAATTGCTTTTTTGATAATAGACCTTGATTCTTTTAAACAGATAAATGATACCTACGGGCATGAGAAAGGCGATTTTGTTCTTAGAAACACTGGAATAATTTTGAAGCAAGTATTTGAAGATTTGACAAATATTGTGGTTCGTCTTGGCGGTGATGAGTTCGCAGTTTGTATAGATAATATCGAAAATAAACAAATTGTTGAAAATAAATGCGAGCTTCTTAAAAAAGAGCTTTCACAAATAACTTATGCTGATGATAAAACCGGTGTTAGCGCAAGCATTGGAATTATCCTAACCAAGTTTAGTGAAACAGCACCTATTTATACAGAAATATTTTCTGCCGCAGATAACAATCTTTACAAAGTTAAGGCGAGAGGAAAAAACGGCTACTTGATTTCGGAAATTTAATCGGTGGGGTTTTTGCGTGACTAATCCTGTTAGCCAGTGGATTTCAAAGGCTGCGCAATTTGAGGAACCTCTTGTGCAAGTTGCAAATAGGGCAGAAACTTTGCCGCTAAAAATAAATTGGCTGTTGCTCGGTTCTGCTATGCAACAGAAAATAGGTCTCTTTGAATTACAAAATTTTTTAACCGAATTGCAAAAAGAAATAAACGATATTGCAGAACTTCCGGTTCCTTCTGAGAATTTGATTTTAAGCGTGGTTTCAAAATGCAAGCTCAAAGACTGGAATCTTGCGCAGCAAGCGGCGGGCATTGTTTGGAGCGTGGGCAGGTTTGCTCGTGCTAGGGAAAATAGGCTCGATTTATGGGCAAAAAAAAATTCTCCATCAACTCTTTGGCAGCAGAGCAGCGAAATTTTTTATATGGGAAAGAGCAATCCGCTTAGGCCAAAGGTTTTAGGATTTTTATTTCGCCTGTCTTTTCTCTCCAATACAGGTGAAGGTGTTTTGCCGCCTCTTCCGAATTTTGCTGGCGCAAGGAGGTGGCTAATTCAGTCTAGAGTTTACAATTCAGAGCAATCTCCAAAAGAAAAACTCAGAGATGCAAATTCTCTTTACAAGGAATTATCTCCAAAAAAACCATCTCTTGCCTGCCACGCCTTGCAGTTTTTTGCAGAACCTATAAATGAAAGCACTTATTTTTGCCAAAGAATTTTCCCGTGCAATTTATGCCCCGTGGGTAGTTTTTGTATATTCCACAAGCAATGATTATCACTATTTTTGATTTGCTAGGCACCTATGCTTTTGCCATAACCGGAGGGGTTAAGGCGGCAAGGCATGGAATGGATTGGTTTGGTGTAATTGTACTTTCTATTATCACAGGTACAGGTGGTGGTCTTATACGCGATGCCCTGCTCGGCAACCATCCTCCAGTAGCTCTTAATAAACCTGCGTATGCCATTCTTTGCATTTTGGCGGGAGTTCTTGTTATAGTAGCTAAAAATAAAGTGACCAAGTTTTGGCTTTTTGTTATGATAATAGATGCTATTGGGCTTGGTTTTTTTACTTATATAGGTGCAGCTATTGCAGAAAAGGCTGGAGCAGGCGGGCTTGCCATTGTTAGCATTGCGTTGATAACAGCCGTTGGTGGCGGAATGTTAAGAGATATTCTCGCGGGTGAAATTCCGCAAGTGTTGAAAAGCGATTTTTATGCAACCGCTGCGCTTATAGGCGGTTTGTTCTTTTGGATTTTTGGGCTGTTCACCACTGAGTACCACGCTGTAAAGGTGGTTGGAACAATAGCCATAACCATAATTTTGCGCTTCTACGCAATGTATGCCAAATTAGGGTTGCCGAAGGTACAATAGCTGTTTTTACTAAATTTTCCTTATGGCAAAATATTTATGCGTTAATATAGACCACATTGCAACTATTAGGGAAGCTCGCAAGGTGCGTGAGCCGGAACCTGTTGCGGCTGCCGTTATAGCCGAGCTTGCTGGTTGCAGGGGCATAACCGTGCATTTGCGGCAGGACCGCCGCCACATAAACGATGGCGATGTGCATTTGCTGCGTCACACCGTTGTTGGCTCACTGAATTTGGAAATGGCACCCACGGCAGAGATGGTGCAGTTTGCAAAAACCGTGCTTCCCAATATGGCTACTCTGGTTCCAGAAGGTCCCAACGAGCTTACAACCGAAGGTGGGTTGAATGTTGAAGCGAAAATTTCTGAGATAACAACTGCGGTTCAGGCTTTGCGCAGTTCTGGCATATTTGTGAGCTTGTTCATAGATCCGGTAAAGGAGCAGGTGAAAGCAGCCAAAAAAGTTGGCGCAGATTATGTTGAACTCCACACGGGTTCTTTTGCAGAGGCTTTTGAACGTCGCAACGAAAATGAAATAGAGCTTGAAGTTTCAAAATTGCAAGACCAAATTACCCTTGCGCTTAATTGCGGATTAAGAGTTAATGCAGGGCACGGGTTGAACTACCGCAATGTGAAACGCATAGCAGGGCTTAACGGAATAGAAGAATTCAATATTGGGCACAGCATTATTGCACGTGCGGCTATGGTTGGAATGGATAGGGCAGTACGTGAAATGCTCGCTTTGATAGGTAGCTAACGGCGGCCTCTAACCGTATTCTGCACATTTTCTGAGAGCAGCCTCTCGTAGATAAAGTTGCAAAGTTTGGCTTGGCGTTCTTCGTTTAAACCAACGAATTGTGAACTAGCTTTATAGTTCAAAATGGAAATTATCCTTATATCCACATATAAATCCAAACTCTTTGCAACCAAAAGGCAATTCATCAAAA
>CAZIMU010000037.1:0-12852 GCA_964540355.1 uncultured Fibrobacteraceae bacterium
TTGGTGCCGCACTGTGACCATCGGGGCTCCAGTTGTGAAAAGGAAAAAGCGAACCCGAAATTGCAAAACCTATGAATAAAAGCGGGAATGCCCACATTTGAAACTTAGTTGGCAATAGAACATCTGCAAGCCTGCGAATGTCCCAGCTTCCTATATTGCTTTCAGAGTACATTGCTATAACGGCAATGAGCGCAAAGGCAGAGCCTAGGGCAAGAGTTAATGTGAGTTTTTTTCCGCAGTAATCGCGCCTCCCTGTTCCCCAACCTGCAATCATCAAATACATTGCCAGAGCCTCTACCTCGTAGAACACCATGAGCAAAAACAGGTCAAAACTCAAAAATACGCCAAAAACCCCAGAACCCAAAATTTGGATCATAGCGAAAAATTCCTTTGGTCTCTCAACATTCCAGCTCATTAAAATGCCCGTGAACACTATTACAGAAGCCAAAAAGCACATTAATATTGAAAGGGCATCTGCTCCTATTATGAACCTTATACCGAGAGCTGGTAGCCAAGAAACGTCTGTTAGGTATTGAAGATGCAGGGCATTGCCAATAGGTGTGCCAGAATTCATAACCAAGCAATAAATTTTAATCGTAAAAAACACGCACAGCCCCATATTTGCGAGCGCAGAAATGGCGTGAAACATCTTTAATGTTTGGTTTTGCTGCCTTGGTATAAGCAAACTAACGAAAACCGTTAGAACTGGCAAAAACCAAATCAAATTGAGAACAGCA
Source organism: uncultured Fibrobacteraceae bacterium (assembly GCA_964540355.1). GTDB lineage: Bacteria > Fibrobacterota > Fibrobacteria > Fibrobacterales > Fibrobacteraceae > Fibrimonas. Next base: position 738 of record CAZIMU010000037.1, read on the forward strand.
GACATACCTCTAATGTAGAAATTATTCATGCAATCAAACAACATTTTTAAGCAGAATGGACAGTTTCTTGAGCTGGAACACGAAAACCATGACGAGAACCGTATCTCACAACACCTTGCCTTCTTGATAACAAGCGAAAATATAACTTGGATTTTCATAATAAAGGCTGCTATTGAAGTTCTCTATTTTCTCTGAAATAGGAGAATTATAGGCTTTGAGGAGTGCGGAGATAAAATCCAACTGCTCATATTCGGCTATATTTATTATAAGCCTTTTAAACACCTTGCCTATGTCCCAGTGCGAAGGCAGTGTATATTTGCTTTCTGTGGGAAAATTGTCGCTTGGCACAGCAAATTTTTCTATAAGCTCATCGCTTATTTTGTCTATATTTTCTGAATGATAAACATCTGCCAAACCAAAAATTCGGCTCAGTTCTGTTTTTCCTATTGAATTTGCAACCGTGCCCCTATGCGATTTAGTCTTTCGCGCTATATAATCTATTAGAGAACACACAAAAAACAAATCATTATGCTCTTTTATTTCCCTGCCTATCATTTTGTCGCCTCGCTTTTTACAAATTTTAGACTCTCTAATGCCAGCTCGGTACAAAAAGTTATTTGATGCGTGGGATGTTTGAATTTTGCCAAAGCCCAAAATTGCTCTCTTGTTATGGCTCCGTCAATATAATCGCTTATATAATTGTAAACTTGGTCATTTGCCATTGGTCCGCTAACAATTTCGTAATCGTGTTTTTTCCCACTTCTGCAAAAAATAACAAAATCTAGCCATTCTTCTGTCATTTCGCTAAAGTCTCTTATTTTTAATGAAGAATTTTTTTCGTATTCATAAACATTGAGTGTTGGGGAATTGTAGCGGCTCGCCCATCTAATTGCCTGTTCTTTTAGCTCGGTACAGTAAAAACCTATGCCAAAATCCTTTGCATATTTTCCTGCGAGGATTTGAGGGCTTTTGATTTCTAAATAACTGCCGTGATATAGAAGCATAATTTGGATAAAAATACTAATTATTTTTACTACCTTATTTCAATGCGCCTTTCTGTTCTCCATTTAATTTTTATTTGCGTGGCTACGGCGATATTCGTGGTTTTTGTATTTATCACTTGGCAGGGCAAAAATGAACAAATCAAGGCTCTGAATAAGGAAATTTTGGCAGAACAGGTGAAAATTGCCGAAATTGAAAAACAGGGAGAAAAGGTTTTGACCCTTTTTCGCATCAGCAAGGGATTGGATATTTTGTCTAAGAAAAAACTGCCAGAAGAGCACAAAAGCATTTTGGCACAAAAGTTATTTGCCATTTCAACAGACTACAAAATAGACCCTATTTTAATTTTAGCTGTGATAAAACACGAAAGCAAAGGAAACCCAAACGCAAGAGGTCTTTATTCGTCTGGCGGAAAATCTGGGGCACTTGGTCTTATGCAAGTAAAATATGAGTCTGCTTTGGAGGTTGCTCGCTCTGTTAAAGTTAAAATAGATTCGCCCAAGGATTTATTTGACCCAGAAAAGAACTTAATGGTTGGTACTGCTTATTTGCTCCGATTAATTGCCAAATACAAAAATTTGCAACATGCCCTGATAGCCTACAACGTTGGTATTGGAGTTTTAGACGAGAAACTGAAAAGTGGTGCACCTTTGCCAAAAAAATATTACAATTTAATTGTTAGAGAATATAAAGATTTAGCGAGGGAAATATTCAATTGAACCCTAAAATTTGGATAGAGCGTCAAAAACTCCACAACAAAGTCCGGGAATTTTTTTTGAGTCGCGGCTTGCTAGAAGTGGATGTTCCAATGCTTTCTGCAACTTGTGGCACAGACCCGCAACTGGATTATTTTGAAACCCTGCCACCCGCGCATTATTTGGCAACAAGCCCCGAATTTTATATGAAAAGGCTTTTGGCAGAGGGCTTTGGCGATATATTCTCATTAACCCACGCTTTTAGAAAAGGTGAAACAGGAACCAAGCATAACTGCGAATTCAACATAGCCGAGTGGTATAGAATAGGCTTTTCGGCAGAAGACCTGCAACAAGAAATTTTAGACCTCGTTAACTGCATAACGGCCCAAAATTTACCCTTAAAAAGAACAACTTGGGAACAGGCTTTTGAAAATGTGGATATGGAAAAATTAAAAGCCGAACATAAAAATTGGACATTAGAAGAAATAGAGGATTACGCAATGAGTGCAATAATAGAACCTAATTTAGGCGTAGTAGGGGCAGACCTATGTGTCTGCCCCTACTACGCCGAATTCATCGTTGATTACCCGCCAAAAAGAGCAGCCCTTGCAAAAATTCGCAAAAATTCAATGGGGCAAGAAGTTGCCTGCCGTTTTGAGTTATACATAAATGGAATTGAGCTTTGCAATGGCTACGAGGAATTGACAGATGCAAAAGAGCAGAGAAAACGTTTTTTGGAAGACATAGAAAAGAGAAAAAAAATGGGAAAACCCATTCCAAAAATAGACGAGAATTTTTTAACCGCTTTAGAAAAGGGAATGCCGGAATGTTCAGGTGTTGCACTTGGTTTGGACAGGCTTTATATGCTTGCCCTTGGCAAAAATGATATTGGAGATGTGCTGTTGTTCAGAGGGTAATTCTATTATTTTTTAATGCAGCGAACGGAAAAGCCAAAATTTTTTTCCTGATCATATCTGTGCATTTGATTTCCACCAATTTCAAGCTCGTAATAATATGGTCGGTTGCCTTTGCCACCTACTGAGGAAGACCACCAGTCTCCATATCTATCCTTAAACCTAAAACCTATGCTCTCGTCATTATGTCTGTATCCAGCATAAACCGCATGCCACACGGATGTGCGTATAAGATCTTCAACATCCCAGTTTAATAATTCATCAAAATCTTCTTTGGTTGGCAATCTCCAACCTCCATCGCAAGCACTGCAAATACTCATTGCCGCTTCCCAGTCGTATAATCTTCCATATCCGTGTATGTTGCAATTCTCATCAAAATTGCCATAGCACCACGAAGCTCCAGATTTTGGTATTTCATTTAAATTTTGTGCAGTCCACATTTGTAAACCCATTTTTATTATCTTGTAAGAATGTTTTTCACAATGCAATGAATCAGACTGCGGCACAATTGTCTGCGAAGATGAGGAACTATTATATGAAGGAGCTGGCTCAGAATAATAATATGAAGAAGAACTCTTGCCTGTTTCATATACATCAACATAGCAGGCAAAAATCAGGAGTGAAAATGATAAAAGCGAAAATATTTTTGTTGCTTTCATTGTTTACTCAGTTCCATCAAGGCCGAATTCAGCGTGTCTTCAACGTCTTCTTTGAAACGGCCTATGCCTAGCTTGCAGGTGTAGGTCAGTTCTTCGTTTTTGTGAATACAAATCACGGGAACGCCAGCCTCTTCGCTAAAAGTCACTTTAAAGCCTTTTTCCAAAAGCTTTTCCAAAATTTTGCGCATTTTAGTCTCCTGTTAAATTTTTTTCGGTATTCTTTAACTCTTTAAGTGTTATGCTCAGTTTCTTTAGCTTGAGGAACAACAGGATTATTGCAAGCAGCATAACAATGCAACCAGCAACTATTCCAATTAAAGATTCCCTGCTAATCACTTGCTGTGTGGGCAATGAAAAATCTGCTTTTAATAAAATTCTTTTTGAAATTGCCTCGCTCGCATAGAATTTCCAATGAATAACACCTGGTGTTTTGTCTTGGCCAATGTGGGTTGCCTCTATAGGTTCGCTGTTTATAAGCAGTGCTCCTTGTGGCAAAACCAAAGTATATTCCCAAAAAGCGGAATCGTTTTTGACTATTTGCTCTATGGCAAAGGGAGAAAGGCTTTCTTCGGGAACAACCGAGCCATCTTCGCTTTCTGCGGTTGGGTTTATTATGCGCTCAAAAGAATAGGCGTTTTTCAGCGTATCTATTTTTTTAAGTGAAATATAGCCAATCAAGTCTTTTTCAAATTTTTTACTTCCTTGCCAAGATAACAAGTTTTCAAAAGATAGTTTGAAATTAAATGAATAAAGGGAATCCCTTTGTGAAAACCAAGCGGAGTCGAACTTAAGACCTGGGATAGAATCGTAAATTGCTTTTATATTTCCTATAAAATTAGAGTCTGGCTCGCAAGGGTAAATGCTCGCGGAAAATTGTGCACTTCCATCACCACGAATTTCAATAGAATCGGCATATTCATCTATGCAAGCTAAAAAACACAATGAAAAAAGGGCTAAAAGAATAAGTCTCATAGGTGTAATATAGAAAATTACTTGCTGTTTACGCAACATCTGAATCCAACTGTTGGGTCTAAAAAGAATTTTTGTGCATTTATGGTTTCTGTACCTAAAATCAGAGCTTTCCGCTTTTCTATTGGTCCTTCATACTTCAAACCCTGCCAAACCACATCCAAATATCTATCGCCACCTCGGTTGTTATATTCTTTTTGGTCAACATAGTCGGTGCCGAGGGAATTTCCATCGGAATCGGTTAGCGAATAAAATAAAATTGTGCCTTCAAATTTACTCGGATCCAAAATATCGTGAAGCGTGCGCGTGGTATCTCTGCTCAACAAAGTGTCTATGCGAGAGCCGCTTCTGTACAAAAAAGCGGTATCGGTGGTGTATTTTGGTCTTATGCGGGTTGGGGCAAATCTATTTTTGCACTGGGCAAGCTCCACTCTTGAAGCTCCTTCAAAATTTGCATAACTGCTTCCTTTTATCAATGGAACTTCACCAGAATCTCCTTTGCTTGTAACCCATTCTTGCAACTGCCCTGGCAAATCCCTAACTCCATTTCTATTTGCGCAAATTTTATTCCTCTTTGCAATGTTGTTTGCAGAAACGGAATCTCCAGTGCCCACTCCGCAATACCCATACAAAAATATATTCGGGTTAAAATTTCTCTCTTCTATAACCCCATATCTTGAACCGCCGTCTGTGCAAGCTGCGTTCCATTCTAATTCAGTACATAATCTAAAACTCAAAGCCTCACATTCTTTTTTTGCTTTTTCGTAGAGAATATTTTTTTCAAATTTACCTTCCGTATTATGCTGCAATTTTTCCATGCAAAAAACAGATGAATCCATTTTAATCGGAACAAAATTTTGTGGACATTTGTATTTCCAAAGTTCGCCCTTTGAAACGACAATAGTTTTTATCCAAGCATTTGAATAATACCCTGAATTATCAATTGCCCTTATTCGCAACGTGATTGTATCTCCGGGCAAAATCCAACGCAGGGTATCGCTTATGAATTCTCCATCTGAATCTAATTTCATGGAATTATTTTCCAATTTATAACGAACATTATAGTAGTCTTCCAGCACAACAAAATCTCTAGCAATAGGCTCCCAGTTTTCGCCATTTTTTTGTTCAATCAAATATTTTCTCACTTCTCTGTACTTTTGATAACCAGACGGAATACGGAGACTAGAATCCAGTTGTATTGGTGTTGGGCTTTCAAAAGGATCAACGCTGCGTGGCCAAAATAGAATAAGTCGGTTTGAATCAAGCCGCGGCAAGCCATCTCCAGAATCCGCATAAAGCCAAAATTTATTTGCTATGAGCGGAGGAATTGTATCTGTTGTTGACACAATTTTACTTTCTGGTTTAGACTGATTTCCTGCGCTATCGTAAGCCAGTATTGTTATTTTGTAATACTTCTCAGGTTTTAAATCAGAGATTTCCACTTTCCAGCTATTTGCCAAAGTATTATTGATTTCAAAGCCATTTCTGTCTAGGATAACAAATCTTAAAAAACTTTGATTTTGATTTTGATCTTCTTCCAACACAACGCTGCGTCCTTTTTTTCTGAATTTGTAAAAAAGTTTTAAATCTGAGGAGTTTATGGGTTGCTCAGAAAGGCTTGCTTGCACATGTACATTCCTTATGTTTTCGTTTTTGTCCATTGCTTCTACGCTGATATCGTAACCTAATATGGGACCACTTACATCTTCTGGATAGTAAAAATCTTGCTGGTCGGTGGGGCGAATCCAATTTATCCAAATAGATTTTGCTGCCGTTGAATCGATAAAATACACTGTTGACGGAGGAACATCATCGCCAAAATAAGCATATAAGTGCATAACAGCCCCTCTTTCGTTACCTGCATAGTTTGCCCAAATTGCAATATGCAAACTGTCTCTTTCCAAATATTTGCTTATCAGTTTGGATAAATCCAAAGAATCACCTTCTCCTTTGCCGCTGTAGGCAATACTCGCAGAAGCCTCTTTAATTTGCGTTTGCGATATGCTTTGAACTGAATCTTTCACCACCGTGGTATCTAACCATACATAATAATTTTGCAAATCTTTTTTTTCAATGGGATGTTTCCACCGCAAAATATAACAATCCTTGCAAGTTTTGGCAACAGCTACTTCTGAAATAGTCCTCTCAAAAGGATATGTGGGACTGCTGTTGTCGTTTGAACAGGCAAGTAATAACAGAAATATAAAAACGGTGAGTAAATATGAACGCACATTTGCAAACTAGTAAAAATTTCTCCTAAAATTTTCTCCTAATATCTTCCAATGGCATTTTCATAAAAACAGCCTCACCCCTAGATGTTTCATAAGGATTTTGCAAAAACAATAAATCAGAAACAATAGCTTTCATCTCTTGCACCGAAAGCTCTGCTCCGCTTGGAATTGCAGAACTATTTGCATAAGAGAGAGCATTTTTTTTGAACATATCGCTTTCTTTGCTATCGTAGGCATTTTGCAAAAAAACAATTATAGCTGTTGCTGCTGCGCCTATTTTCAAGTGAGCAGGAATACTCCGCAAACGCCAAGTGCCCCCACCAAAGGGTTCTATACAAAAGCCGAGTTTTTTTAATTCGTTTTTTTGAGCCTCCAGTAGAGGCAGCAGATAAGATGGAATTTCAACATTTTCTGGAAATAAAAGTTCTTGGCTATTCAAGCTCTCGTTATTTTGAAAAGCGGCGAGTGCGCGCTCGTAAAGTATTAGCTTGTGCGCCCTGTGCTGGTCTATTATTAACATGCTGTTACCATGTTCGCAAACAATGTAAGATTTACCTATTTGCAAGCAATCAGAGGAATTGCTAGGAGCCTTGTCTGCAAGGTCTGAACTCGCGGAACTCGGTGCTACAGGAATTATGCGAGAGTCTGGGAAGAGTTCTGCGTTCACTTGTTTTTCATCAACAACAAGTGTTGGACTAACTGGAGTTGCAACATAAGCTGGAGCGTGTTCTCTTAGGGTATTTGTTATTGAAATGGAGGGGTAAGAAATGGCGTTTTGCAAAGCGTTGTGCACAGCGTGATTAACAGCCAAAAAAACCGCATTGTCTCTTGAAAAGCGAACTTCCCTCTTCGCTGGGTGAACGTTCACATCAAAGGTCTCTTGCGGCATTTCCAAAAAAATAATGGCTAGTGGTGAAAAGTCGCCATAAGGAGAGTATGCTTGGTTAATGGCTTTGGATATCAAGGCATTGTAAATCGGACGTTTTTGCAAATAAATATAGGGAACATTTCTTTTGTTGCTCTGCAAATCCTCTGGAGCATTCACAAAGCCGCTAACCTTAATACCATGCTCTTCCCACTCAATCTCTAACAAGGAACGAGCTACAGATGCTCCCAAGCAATCCGAGATCCTAGACCGTAAACTTCCCTCTGGAGTGCTGAATAACAAGCGATTATCTGCTCTGTATTCAAAAAGAGTATTTTCGTTTGCAATGGCAAGCCTTGTTATGCAGTCTAAAATCCTTGAATTTTCAACGGAATCGTTTTTCAAAAATTCCGCACGCACTGGAGCGTTGAAAAATAAATCTTTAACGGTAATTGTTGTGCCAAAAGGCAAGGCGGCTTCTTCTTTTGATTTTAGAACGCTGGCTTCAAATTCTGCGCGAATACCGCTAGACCCTTCACCCTTAGCCATGCTCTCTATAGTCAATTTGGAAATGGAAGCTATTGAGCTTAGAGCCTCACCCCTAAACCCGTTTGTGCATAATCTGAGCAGATCGTCCACGTCTCTGAGCTTTGATGTTGCGTGGCGCATAACGCTTTTCTCTATGTCTTCTGGCTCTATTCCAGAGCCATTATCCGAAATTTGAATTAAATCTTTGCCTCCTTTTTTCACAGATATTTTTATTTTGGTTGCTCCAGCATCCAAGCTGTTTTCCACCAATTCCTTTACCGCAGAGGCAGGCCTTTCAATAACTTCACCTGCAGCTATTTGATTTATAACGCTGTCGGGCAAAAGTTGTATTTGAGGCATAGCGAAAAAGGTAGAATTTTTTACTATATTTTCAAAAAATGATTTCTATTGAACAAAAAGCAAAATTAACGCTAATGGCTGTGCTTTGCACACTCCTCTTTTCGTGCGATACGGAATTTCTGCAATCTTGGGAGTTTTGGAAAAAATCCTCGCATGTTGTTGTGGCAGAAGTTGGAAATTCCCGCTTGTACTTGCACGATCTTAAGGAAACTAAGAGGCCAGGAGACACCGTTTCAAGAGAGGAATGGGTTCACCGCGTAGAATCTTGGGTGAATCTTGAGGTTATGTATAGAGAGGCTTTGAAACGAGGTTTGCAAAAAGACCCTACAACGCAAAAGCTGATAAAAGATGCAGAGAAAAAAATCTTGGTGGACAGGCTCAAAGTTACAATGTACGATGCCATAGACGCAGAATCCGACAAGGAAATGCAAGAATTTTACGAAAATAACAAAGAAATGTTCCGTATAGACTCAGTATCTTTTTTGTCTTTTTCCAAGGCTCTGCCTAAAATACAAAGCTTGATGCTGGCAGAAAAACAGGTGAAAAAAGAACAAAAATGGCTTGCAGAGGTGAAAAATTATTATACAATAGAAGTTTATCCACAATACTTGGATTCTTTATAAGGTGCCATTAGTTTTAGCTAGCAAAAGCCCAAGAAGGGCGCAAATTTTGGAACTGCTAGGAGTTAAATTTCGCGTGGAAGAGCCCACCTGCGAAGAAAATGCGGAAAATATCCCATCTAAAAACATTCCTTTGGAACTTGCCAAAAGAAAGGCTTTGAATGTATCTGCAAAATTCCAAAACGATTTTGTGCTTGGGGGCGACACCCTTGTTTTTTGTGAAAATGAGGTTTTAGGCAAGCCAAAAAGCGAAAATGATGCTTGCGAAATGCTGAAAAAGTTGAGAAATAGGGTTCATAGCGTGATTAGCGGGCTTGCTCTTTGCCAAAACAACGAGATTTTATTCACCGGAGAAAGCCAAACTGAGGTACATTTCAGAGATTATTCGGATTTGGAAATTCTAAATTATATATCCACAATGGAATATGCAGACAAGGCAGGTGCTTATGGAGCACAGGGAAAAGGCGCTCGGTTTATAAAATCAATAAACGGTTGCTTTTACAATGTTATGGGACTCCCTATAGCCCTTACCTTGGAGGCTCTTAACAAAGTGGAATAAACGGAGAACTTATGGCAGAAGAACATGAAAATGACTTGAATTTAGGCGAAAATGAACGCGTTGGTGATTATCTGCACCGCATTCGCAAAATTCGTGGCTTGGAACTAGAAAACCTGGCAAAATCCATTCGCTTGGGAAAAAACATTCTGGAAGCGATAGAATCTAACAACTGGAGCTACTTTCCAACAGAAGCTTATCTGCGAAGTTATATAGTGTCTCTGTGCGATAAGTTATCTTTGGATAAAACCGTAGTGCTGAAACAGTTCTCCGCAGAAATAAATTCGCAGTTTTGGATAACTCAAACAAATATTATGAGCGACTCCGAGCAGGAAAAAGATTCTCCAGAGTCTTCGTCTAGCAATGTACCAAAAGCAGCCATAATAATTATCTTTGTAATTATAATAGCACTGTTCTTTGTAAGCAAAATGTTGAATAACTATTCAACAGAAGAAGACGAATTTGAGGTGGAAGAAGATCAAAAAACAGAAGAATCTGAAAGTCTAGGAGAAAATGCCAGTGCCCCAGACACTTCTAATGTGGTTGTGATTGACACCGTTCCTCTTCCCAAGGCAGCAACGGTAGCAGCGGCTGCGGTAGTAGCAGAAGTACCAGTAGTTGTTCCTGGTTCAGACACTCTTCGTTTTGAATGTACTCCATCTGCCACAGACAGCACTTGCGGAGTAACGATTAAAGGCGTGGATACCAAAATGGGCTATTTCAAAAAGATGACAAGCAAATACATAAAGCGCGAAGATACTATGCAGGTAACCATCACGGTTCCACATAGAACAAAACTGTTCATAAACAACACAAAATTGGACTATGGTAGCTTCAACACGCTTTTATTCTATAACGGAAAGATAGTCAACAAAATAAATAGGGAATTGAGATAGGGAATTTATCAAATGACCGTCTATATATTGCTATTTCTTTTGGGCTTTATACTGGCGGTATGTATGTTGGCTTATGCCAGCATACAAGTTGCGGAACTGAGTAAAAAAGCAGAGGAATTCAGCAGAAGTTTGAAAGAACGCTATTCAAAACCCATAATTGGCCTTGACGATAAAAAAGAACATGATAAGGCAGGAAAAACAGAAATGGCAGAGAAAACAGAACATACAGAAAAAGCAGTGAAGATAGAGAAGGCGGAGAAGACCGAACATGAAAAGAAAAGCTAATATTTCCAGAAAAACAGCAGAAACTGATATTGAATTATATTTGGATTTAGATTCTAAAAAAAAAGGTAGCATAAAAAGCGGCAGCGCATTCTTAGACCACATGCTCAATTTGTTCCAGTCGCACGCAGGGGTTGAACTTAGCCTTGCCTGCAAGGGCGATGTTGAAATAGATTTTCACCACAGCATGGAAGATATAGGCATAGTTTTGGGTTCAGGCTTGAACCAAGCTCTTGGGGATAAAAAAGGCATTGAGCGTTTTGGTTTTTACTTTGCCCCCATGGACGAATGTTTGGCGAGGGTAGCCTTGGATTTCAGCGGTCGCTATGCTTATGTTTTGCAAGGAAGTTTGCCTGCAAGAATAGGCGAAATGGATTCCAGCCTTTGGGAGCATTTTTTCAAAAGCCTAGCCGAAAACGCAAAAATGAATCTGCACATAGAATTGCTGTATGGCCAAGACGGCCACCACTGCATGGAAGCCATATTCAAATCATTCGCCAGATCTGTTGCAATGGCAATAGGCAAGGGCAAAAATGCAGATGAAATCCCCAGCACCAAGGGAACGCTTTAAAATTACTAGATAATATATGTTTTTCTATATTATATAGCAATATGAAAAATTGGGTGGAATATTCCGAAAATTTGCTCAAATTGGGCGAAAGCGTGAAAGGCGTGTTTTCGCTTATGGAGCTTTCCTCTGTTTTCAACGAAAGTTCCAGAATTTCTTTGCACAGCATTATCAACAGATTCATAAAAGCTGGAATTTTAAAAAGATATTGCAGGGAAATTTACACACTAGAGAATTTTGATTTTGGCGTACTCTCTGCAAAGGTTCGGCAAAACTCCTATATATCGCTTGGCTCGGCTCTTGCCACGCATCGCTTGATAGGCACGGAAAGCCCCTTTCAAGTTTTTTGCATAGTGGAATTCAAAGCGGCATACTATAAAGGTGTGCCAAATATATCTTATTACAAGTTGGCAAAAGAACTTTGCTTTGGATTCGAGCCAAACGAAAAAGGCGTTTTAATTGCCGAGCCGGAAAAAGCCGTTCTCGATACACTCTATTTTTATTTGCACGGAAAAAAATTTCACTTCAACATATTCAGCGACATAAATTACAATTTGCTGAACAAAAATAAATTTTTTGCCTATTTGGAACCTTATGGCAACCCAAAATTCAAAACATTCGCAGAGAGGTGTTTTTATGAAAAATTTTAGAAACACAGAAGAACTTTTGGCTTGGGTCATAAATTTCTTTGCCGCAGAATTTGGCAATAATGCGATAATTCGGGGCGGCATGGCTCTTAGATTGCTCAATAGCCCACGTTATACAAACGATATTGATTACGTATTTATTCCTTTCACTTCAAAAAAAGAATTAAAACCTTTGATTGAAAAAAAATTATCAAGTGTTCAAGGGCTTGATTTCAGCATAACATTAAATTCAAAAGTTATGGATATAAATATCAATTATCTTTCGCAATCTTGCCAAATAGAAATAAACGCCGAAACTGAATGTCAGTCGCTTGCAACGTCTT
>CAZIMU010000038.1:0-12717 GCA_964540355.1 uncultured Fibrobacteraceae bacterium
GAATTGTGCAGGGAAATATTTTGCAAGAGGTATTTTCCAGCAGGGGCAATGGAACAATGGTTTATGCAAATGAGTATTGGAATTTGCGCCCCATAACCATAGAGGATATTCCAGATATGCTCCGCATTATGCAGAGTTATGTGGAACACGGTTTTTTGATTTCTAGAAGCCAAGAAGATATTGAAGCCAAACTTGAAGACTACATTGTTTATGCTGTGGACAATGCCATTCACGGTTGCGGTGCCTTGCACGCTTATGAAAACGGTTGCTACGAAATAGCCGCCATTGCCGTTGGCGCAAACTACAAAGATGCTGGAGTTGGCGAAGCTGTTGTGAATTTTTTAATAGAGAAGGCAAAAAAACAAAAAGCAAAAAAACTTTTCCTATTAACAACCCAAGCCTCCGACTGGTTCTATAGCTTTGGTTTTAAAGACGGCTCCGCAGAAGATTTGCCACCTTCAAAAAAGGAGAAGTACGATGTTAAGAGGCACTCTAAGATAATGGTGATGAAGGTGTAGGGTTGCTATGTGGGCGTGGAACTCTTTCTGGAAAAACCAAAAATCTTCTCAAAACAAAGTTCCCAATAAAGCCTAGAATTGCAGCAATGAACTTTGATAAAACCACTCCGCAAGAAAGCGCAATTAACCCTCGTGTTAAACCAAAATCCACCGCACCCATAAATGATACCGAAATTAAGTACATAAATAACTCGCCAGGTGTTTTCCACCGCGAATTATGCCTGAATAAAATCAAAATACATAAAATATAATTAAGGGCAGCAGCCAAAATAAAAGAACCGGCAATCGAATAATCTATCGGAATTGAGAGAAAGTTCCCGAACACAAAAAATACCATATTGGCAAGCAATGATACTCCACCTATGAACAGATATATCAATATTTGCATAGGAAGCGGAGCACTGTGCGCTCCGTAATGAAATAGGCAATACAACGCCCAAACGCCGTCTTTCCATCCAATTTTCTTTCCCTCTTCATAGCTCCTAGGATAGTAAGAAATAGCAGTTTCGTAAACGCGATAACCACCTTGAGCAACTTTTGTCGTCACTTCTGGTTCAAATCCAAATCTTTCCTCTTTAAGCAACGGTGCTATTTGCTTAATGGTTTCTTTTCTGAATAGCTTGTAACAGGTTTCCATATCGGTTATATCCAGATTCGTAAACATATTTGAAACCATAGTGAGCGATTTATTCATCCATGTATGCCAAAAATAAAGTACCCTTCGTGTATCGGGTTTTAAATATCGCGAACCATAGACAACATCGGCTTTATTTTCAATAAGCGGTCTAAGCATTTCTAAATATTCAAGGGGATTATATTCATCGTCTGCGTCTTGTATGCCTATATAGTCACCAGTAGCTGCCATTAAACCAGTTCTAAGTGCTGCTCCCTTACCGCGATTCTTTTCGTGGGTGAATATTTTAATTTCTGGGTATTTCTTGGAAATTTCGGATAGCTTTTCTGCTGATTTATCGGTAGAGCAGTCATTCACAACCACAAGCTCTAGGGCAAAATTTTGATTCTCGTTTATTTTACGAACCTTTTCTATACAATTTTCAATTGTATTTTCTTCGTTATAGCACGGGATAATCAAAGAAAGAGTAAAATTCGCCATTCTAAATAATGAATATAGTAAATGCTTTACTATATTAAACACCCATGAAAGAACCTTTTTTAGAACCTATTTTGCGCAGAATGCGCATAGCTAAGGTTTTGCCTATTTTGAGGAAATTTCCAGAATGTAAACTTTTGGATGTTGGCTGTGGCTGGGAAGCGAAATTCCTAAAATCGGTTGAGCCTTATATAGCGAGTGGGGTAGGCATAGATTTTAAAGCACCGAGTTTGGAGAGTGCAAAACTGAGAACAATAAGTGCTACCTTAGACAATAAACTGCCGTTTGAAGACAATTCCTTTGATGTGGTTAGTTTAATGGCTGTTTTGGAGCATTTGGAAAAGCCTTTGGATATTTTGCGTGAAATTCGCAGGGTTTTAAAAGAAGGTGGCGTGTTGATTGGAACCGTGCCGAGCAAAGCGGCAAAGCCTGTGCTGGAATTTTTGAGCTACAAAATTGGAATTGTGAGCGAGGCAGAAATTCGCGACCATAAGCAGTATTTTAATAAAAAAGATTTGCTGGAGATTTTTGCTGGGGCGGGTTTCAAAAATGTTGAGCATAAGTATTTTCAATTTTGGATGAATAATTTTTTTGTGGCGGGTAATGGATAAAGGCAAGTTACGGCACGTTGCATATAACTCCAAATGTTCGGGCTAGGTAGTGGTATATTTTGGGGTCTAGAAAGTTACCAGTATTATCAATGTTATATATTCTAGTGGATATTGCAAGAAAGAAAACAAGCAGCAAAGTGAATACGCAACAAGAATAAAAAATCTTTAAAATAACTTTTCTCATTGCGATTTCATTTTCCTGCAATTGAAAGGCGCAAATCAGTGCCCCTATCGCCATAATCCAAGAATAATCCATAATATAACGATAGCTTATACCATGAGTAAATGAGAATAAAGCTATATTAAACAATGAAATAAAAATTCCTGTAAAAATAAAATTTCTCAGGATATTAACTTTTCTAACATAAAATAAAAACCACATAAGAGGAATGCAGAAAATACCAACTGTTGGTAAAAAATAAACTGGCATAGTACTCTTGGCTAAAGGTATATTTGATATTTTTGCCACAATGAAAGGAAATGTTAAATCTAAATTTGGTGGATTGAATAACATAAATAAAAATGTTTTTATAGAAGAATGAATTTTTCCAATAATGTTTATTTTGTTAAACATCGTTTGGTTAAATCCTGATATAGTATAAGTATTGCCAAATGAAAAAGGAGAATCAAAGCGTGCATAATTATACCATGCAAGAATTGAACCTATGATAACGAATGGAATTATTATAGCGAGTAAATACCTTGCATTTATTAATTCTTTTCTTTTATCCCACAGCAAAACAGGAATTAGAATACTACAAAAAAGAGCACTAGGGCGGCAGGCAACAGCAAGTGCAAAGGAAAATGAAGAAATAAGGAGATATTTAGTAGTGGTGCGATTTATCGCACCATTTTCCTTTGCCTGCAATAACATAATCATACCAAAAATTACAAAAGCAAGTGCCGAAAACTGCGCTATTATATGGAATGGGCTTATTGATAAAATGACAGGTATAAAAGAACAAGCATATAAAACTACGCTGCTTATTAAAAAGAAAAAATAAGGGAGCTTTTTTAGATAATTCTGCGTGATTTGTTTCCATAGTAGCATTAGTAGTATTGTTGCTATAGATGCAAATAAAAATGCTCCCATTGAACTTGGCAAATAATCTCCCGTTATTAGTTTGTAAGGAGCGAATAAAATGATAACAGGAACCATTCCAAAATAGCTGTAATATTTACCTTTGTAATATGTATGGTCGCCAAAAAGAGCATTTTCTAGAGTGTCTGATAATAAAGATTTCATATTCCAGTGTACAATCATTCCTTTCTGTTTCCGATATACATAATCATAAGGTCTTTCGGCTTCCAGCAATGCTTGTGGAACTTTAATATCCAAATGCAGTTGTTTTTTCAGCAAGGCATCTGTCATGTGATGGCTGTACATTTTAATCCATTCTGCAGCAAGTTCGTTGTCTCTAAAACCATAAACAGAATAAGAAACGAGGAAATTGAAAATTATCATAGAACAAATAAGCACAGCAAAACCGATACGTTGCTTAAAATTTGTTTTATCATATAAATAATCAAAACAAAACCAAGAAATTTTTTCGCGAATTTCTGTATTTTTCAAACAAATCAGCAAAAGCAAAATTCCAAAAACAATAACCAAACGAATTGGCATAATTGCCATTGGAATTTCTCTGTTGAGTTCAATCTGTTTAATGGCTATATTATTCTCAAGAAATGCAATGGATAAATTTGAAACCTTCCCGTGCGGATTTACATTTATATAATTGCTGAAATCTAAACCTTTTATTATGCTAACATCTATAAAGCGTTCAGAAGATTCTTCATCTGCCCAAGTAATTCTTAGGTGCTGAATATTTCCCTGCAAAAATATAGGCTCTATGTATATTGAAGCAATTTCTGTATTTAAATTTTTGAACTCAAGACTGCTTAATTGATTTGGCAATAAAAGAGAATCCTGCACTGAAATTCCCTTAAGCAAATATTCATTTGCATTACTGATAAAACTTTGCTCTTGTTGGCTGTACACAATGCCAAAATGCTTGCTTGTGAACAATGTGGCATAATGCGTATAGTTAAACAGCGTTATTTCAAGGAAAAGCGAGATTAGCAGGGCGAGGGTTAAGGAAAATGGGAGGAATTTGCGGTGCATATAAGCAAATAATGTAGAAAATTACTTACTCACAAACAAAATCCAATTGCTTGGTACTCCAAAAAGTTTAACATTTAAAATCTGAGCATTGAACTTTAAATTTTTAGAACAAAAATTCAACATGGTTTTAAGAGCTTTTTTACTCAGCAAATTCAGGTTCTCTTCCAAGGCGAGTTCTTTTTGCCCTATTAAATTTAGTATTTTGCGATGTACCTTTTTTGGCAGCCAATGGATAAAGGGCAGGTATGTGTGAAATTCAATGGGGTAAAATCTATTTGGAGTGGTTAAAAAAACATATTTCTTTGAAACTCTTAAACATTCGTTAATAAATTTGCATTGATTTTCAAAAGAACCTACGTGCTCTAAAACCGCAGACGAAAACACCAAATCAAAGCTATTGTCTTCAAAAGGCATATTTAAAGCATTGCCTTGGACAAATTTTAATCCTTGGTACTCCGTTTCCAAAAATTTTGCATCTTGGTTGGAAAGAGCTGTTATGTGTTCTTTATATGGATAGAATTGCTCAAAAAAATTGCTTTCAGGGTGCAATTTGTCTGCTGTTGCTCCAACATCTAAAACTTGCTGCAAGTTTTCAAAGTTTGCCAATTTTTGCAATAGGTTAAACATCTCTTTTCGCTTTGCATAAGAAATGCGGTTCATTAGAGATAAATTACGGCTGTATTGAAGGTCTGGCATATTACCTTATCCTCAAAATCCCAACGAAAAATCCAGCAAAAATACTTTCAATTCCAACAACCATAGAAACTGTGGCGGGAATTGTCAATCGCATAACCTTGCTTGGGTCAAGTTCTCCAAAATTCACAGCTTGCCAAAAAACAACTGCTGTAATGGATACCAAAATTCCCAAGAAAAATAAAATTAATCCAAAAAGCATAATTTTTTCGGAACTCAAATTTATATAAAAAGAACTTGTATTATCTTTAGGCAAATAACCGTGTTCAAAAGCGAATATTTTTGAAAATATGTTGAATAAAAACAAGGAGAAACCGAGTATAATGCTAACTCCAGCGTAAAGCAAAGTGTGAATATCCAAGGTAATATGCCCGATTTTCACCGAACCTGCGCTAATTAGGCAAGTACTTATAATTCCAACAAACATCAATAAAGTTGCGGGCAAAACAAAAAGCCAGTTCGGAGCGTACATAAGCAAAAATTTTAAATGCCGCCAACCATCTCTAAAACTTCTCAAATGGGGCGGTCTGGAACGCCCATCTTTATCAAGAGTTGTAGGTACCTCTGTTATATTGAATTTATTTAATGTAGCTTTTACAATCATCTCGCTTGCATATTCCATTCCCTTGGTTTGCAAATTCAAAGCCAAAACTTTTTCTCTATTATAACCCCTAAGCCCGCAATGAAAATCCTTTATTTTAGAATTGAAAAATAATCTTCCTATAAAAGATAAAACCGGATTGCCTAAGTATCTATGGAGTTTAGGCATGGCATCTTTTGTTATGCCTCCTGCAAATCTATTGCCCATAACTAAATCGTAGCCTTCACGCAGTTTTTGGGCAAAGGGCATTAAATTCAAAAAATTATAGCTATCGTCTGCATCTCCCATTATAACATATTTTCCAAGAGCTGCCTTTGTTCCTTCAATAAGTGCTGCCCCATAGCCTTTAATAGGAACATTTATAATTCTAGCCCCATTTTTTAAGGCTATTTCCTGAGAGCCATCTGTGGAGCCATTATCCGCAATTAAAACCTCTCCATTTACTTTATTTTTTTCCAAAAATGTTTTTGCCTTTGAAATGCACTTTTCCAAAGTTTCTGCCTCATTTAGGCAGGGCATGAGTATGGTTAATTCTAGGGAATTACGGCACATTGCAAATAACTCCAAATGTACGGGCTAGGTAGTGTTGTATTTTTGGGTCTAAAATTACACTAGTACCAAAACCCATAAGTATTCTGTAAGATATCGTATAAAAGAAAACAAATGATATGGTGAATATGCAACAAGAATAAAAGGCTTTCAAAATAACCTTTCTCATCGCAGGTTCATTTTCTTGCAGTTGAAAAGCGCAAATCAATGCCCCGAGTGCCATAATCCAAGAAAAATCCATAGTATAACGCGAAACTATGCCGCCTGTAAATGCAAATATTATTATATTCAGCAATGAAATAAAAATTCCGGCAAAAATGAAATTCCTCAAAAGAACAACTTTTCTGACATAAAACAAAAACCATATAATAGGAAAACATAAAATACCAACTATTATAGAACTATCATACATAAAGGAACTTTTAGCTAAAGGTATAATTGATGTTTTTGCTGAAATAAAAGGAAATGTTAAATCTAATACTGGTGGATTAAATAACATAAATAAAAATGTTTTTATAAAGGAATGAATTTTTCCAATTATGCTGATTTTATTGAGCATAATTTGGTTAGCCTTTGTTATCATGTAGGTATCGCCAAACAAAAAAGGAGAATCAAAGCGAGCATAATTATACCAGGCGAGAATTGAACCTACAATAATGAATGGAATTATTATCGCAAGCATATATTTACTAGAATTCATCAATTCCTTTCTTTTATCCCACAACACCACCGGAATCAATATACTCCAAAACAAAGCGCTGGGGCGGCAGCCAACTGCAAGGGCAAAGGAAAGCGAAGAAATAGCGAGGTATTTAATAGAGAAATTTTCCTTTGCTTGCAATAACGCCATCACACCTAAAATCACAAAAGCAAGTGCCGAATATTGCGCTATTATATGAAATTTATTCTCTATTAAAACAACGGGTATAAGGGAACAAGCATATAGAGCTACTCCACCCATTAAAAAGAAAAAATAAGGGAGGTTTTTTAGATAATTTTGTACAATTTGTTTCCAAAGCAGCATTAATAGCACGGTTGCTAGGGAAGCAAATAAAAATGCCCCCATTGAACTTGGCAAATAATTTCCTGTTATTAACTTGTATGGAGCGAATAAAATGATAACAGGAACCATACCAAAATAGCTGTAAAATTTGCCTTTGTAATATGTACGGTCGCCTAAAAGAGCATTTTCCAAAGTATCTAAAGATTTATTGTTCCAGTTTATAAACATCCCTTTTAGTTTCCTATATTCATTATCATAAGGTCTTTCTGCCACCCGCAATGCTTTTGGAACTTCAATGTCTAAATGTAGTTGTTTTTTTAGCAAAGCATCTGTCATCTGATGGCTATACATTTTGATAAATTCTGCAGCGAGTTCATTATCTTTAAAACCATAAACAGTATAAGAAACGAGAAAATTAAAAATGAGCATGGCGCAAATAAGCACGGCAAAACCGATATGCTGCTTAAAGTTGGTTTTTTCGTACAAATAATCAAAACAGAACCAAGAAATTTTTTCACGAATTTCTGCATTTTTCAAACAAATCAGCAAGAATAAAATTCCAAAAACAATAACTAAACGAATAGGCATAATCACCATAGGAATTTCTCTATTGAGTTCAATCTGCTTAATGGCTATATTATTTTCTAAAAATGCAATAATTAAATTTGAAACCTTCCCGCGTGGATTTATATTTATATAATTGCTGAAATCCAAGCCTTTTATTATGCTAACATCTATAAAGCGCGCAGAAGATTCTTCGTCTGCCCAAATAATTCTTATGCTTTGAGTATTTCCCTGCAAAAATACAGGTTCTATATATATTGAAGCAATTTCTGTGTTTAAATTTTTAAATTCAAAACTGCTCAATGAATCTGGCAATAAAAGAGAATCCTGTACGGCAATTCCAGTGAGCAAATATTCATTTGCATTGCTTATAAAACTTTGCTCTTGTTCGCTATATACAATGCCAAAATTTTTGCTAGTGAATAAGGTTGCATAATGCGTGTAGTTAAACAGCGTTATCTCAAGAAAAAGCGAGATTAGCAGAGCTAGGGTCAAGGAAAAGAGGAGAAATTTGCGGTGCATAAGATTATCTATTACTTAATTTATTTTTCAGTTTATTTGCTGCATAATCATTTATGAATTCTTCCAAGTCAATAAGTATTTCTTCTTTTTCATCTGGTGGTATGGATTTTGAACTTTTAATCATATTCAATACTTTAACCATGTCGTCATAGTAAAGATTTCCTCGTTTTTTAATAATTTCATCTTCTTCCAACGTAAATGTTCTTAAACCAGCAATATAGCTATCGTGACTTAAAAAACTATATGTAGCTGATTCGATTTTAATGCTCCCTTCACTTTCGCGAGAATTGATGATGAGGAATTTTTCATTGGTTACTGATATTCGGACAAAAAGTTTTCTGGCTCTGTCTCTTATAATTTCCGATGTTGATGTGTCTGCTAGAACAACTTCCGATATGTCAAGCATCATATCACCGTCAATCTAGCAGTTTCTTTCAAATCTTCTCGCAAGAGGTCGTTTTCTACAATATCCTCAAATGGTATATCAACGCATTTTGAAATTCCTCTTTTGTCCCAATTTTTTTGCCAAGCCGATTCTTTATGATTTATATCTCTAACCCCACCGAAGTCAAAACCAGCGTATTTTTTGTAGCCTATTTCCAGAGCTTCTATATCAGATTCGGATAGCATATTGGTTATTGGCGGGCGTTTAGCGTATAAACGTTTTCCACTCCTTACGAAATCCATATTTGATTTTTTGCAAGCATCAGTATAAATCCATTTTGGAACAGTACCGTGTTCCATAGCCATATAAGTGTCTCCTGTGATGGGTCTTTCATATTTGTTCACGTGATATTTTTCGGCTTCAAATAGCATTTTGAAAATATGGTACATACTGGTTTCTCCTTTTTGGATTAACCAAAGAACAGCTTCAACTGCCTTACGCTCGTTCAATTTGAATTCTATAGCCATACTTATCTCCAAACCTATCTATAATATACAAAATTTCACTTCCTCACCCTAACCAAATCCCAAAAATCAGAATGTACTTGCTCACCTGTGATGGTATCAACAATGGTGAGTTTCCAAACGTTGGTATCTCTGTTAAAAACTGAAATATTGTACGTATCCATATAGTTATATTTTGTATAAGGGGTTTCAGAAACAAGAGAATCATTTACAAAATGCTGAACTTTCCAGGGTTCTTCTAATTCCCTTGGTATTTTAAAATAAAACTGCACAGTTGTATCATTTGGTTCAACTTTATTTATAATCCTTAATAACCCAAGAGTATCTATATCATTAAAACCCAAAATTTTATGAATGTTTAATGGATTAAAGTACTCAACTATTTTTTTGCTAAAAACTTCCTGTGTGTTGAAGTAACGTATAGCTCTATCGCAATATCTAAAAGTATTGGCGGATTGCATTTTTAAAGCTCCAACTGTGATATGGCAGGAACTTGGGCTAATAAAATAAATCTCTCCATTGTAATCCTCTAGTATTTCATTTAAATCTTTGGAGTTCAAATCCAAAAGATTATCGTAGGGGTATGTGGAGTGACCGTGGGCAAGTGTCATAAGCGGATGCCAATAAAAAAGCAACACTCTTTTTTGTTCTTTTTCCCTGAGCCATTTATTAACCTCATATTCTTCTATAGCAGCGAAATTACGTGTATTTGTAATATCTTTTATGAATGTTTTATATTCAACTAGGCAAGTAGTTAAAATTATTGCAATAACCCCGATTCTTAGGATTAAGGGATTTACAGGATTGAATAATTTTATTCTCCTTAATATTGTTCCTACTTGGCATAAAAACAAGGCTCCTAAAAAAGCCATTGCTGGCAAAATAACCAAGGCAAATCTCCGCTGAACACCCATATTAAAATCTGCACTAACACCGTCAAAGAGAATTAGATATTGAGGGGAAAGTAGAAGGAGAAATATAAGGATGTATTTATAAGATATATAATTCCCCGCTTCGTTATTAACTGACGGGGTGTGCTGTAGTTTAGACCTAAATTCCTTTATAGTTAGAACTATTAGCGTTATTAAGCCAAATATGGCAAGCCAAGTGAAATAGGGCAAAAATGGATATACAAGCGTGCCATCATCGCTGGTGTGCGGCAAAGCCATTATCTTAAAATCATCTACTATATTGCTCAGCAAATGCCCATGCGCCCCATAAGCACCGCCTTGCAAATCACTATCTCTATTAAAAGAAAGAGTGCAAAGAACAGGGAGCGAAAAGAAGGAAAGGATAGAGAGGAAAGCTCCGAACTCAAAATCAAGAACCTTGAATTTCTTTCTATATAAAACCACCCCAATAAAAGCGAATAAGCAAAATATAGTTTCTGAGCGAGTTTGGGCAAAAAATCCAAGAGTCAAAGCGAGCAAAAGCCAGTGCCTAGTTGAGTCTCTATCATAAGCCCATTTCAAAAACAAAAGCGAAACCCCAAACAACGTTACATAAATAGGTTCAACAGAAGCAGAACGAAAACAAAACAACAAAATCGGGCACGTTGCCAATAACGCCGTTGCCAGTAGGGGCACCACCCCACCAACCCACGCCACCAATGCCAGATAAAACGAGAGCAATGCAAGTGCCAAAAAGAACAGATGCAAATTATGTACCCAATGTAAATCAGTGCCAAAAAATGGCATCCCCAGCATATAGATATAGCTGAGCCCTCTTGTTTTTACAGTAGCATCCATAACGCAAGCCATACCATCTTCCATAAAAAGACCTTGGACGCAAAGCTGGCCCACTTGGTTGTGGTAGAGGTTTTGGGCAATAACATAATGTATGGATTCATCTACCTGAACGCGTGAACGTGGTTCTATAAAAGCTATGCTCATGGCTATGGCGAAGATTATAACCAGAGATATAGGGATAAGGGATATGGGATAAGGGATAAGGTTTTTAAGCCATATATAGAAATCTTTGGAGAGTTTTGCAAATAGCAGGAGCCCAAGACCCAGTTGCAGGGAAAAGACCCAAAAGGGGGAATAAGAGTCTAATTTGTAAACCAAATCTTTGTAACCGAGTATTGGCAAAATGAAAATTACCAAAGGAACCAGGCAGGCAAAGAACAAAAGAAAAACACCCCCTTTCCATTTAAGGAGAGGGAGCTTATTATTCATAAACACAATTTATTTTAACTTTTCAAAGTTTGGGGTCAACGCTAGACAGGTACCATCAAGAGTAGCAGTAACTGTGTTACCGCCAGTTATCGTCACTGTCCACTTAGCGGCACCACTAACACAATCGTTAAGTGATACTTTAGGTGCGGCTTGCCAACTAAGAGAAGCAGTAGCAGCAGAAGCATCAATCTCAGTATCAGTAAGGGTATTAACGGTATAAATAAAACCCGATGATTCTGTGCTGGTTGAGCCATAGGTGGACTGGCCGGGGAACAGATAGCCAATCCTTTTATTTCCACCTAACTTTCCAGTTTCCATTAGGTAAGCGGATTGCATTTTGGTCCAAGTACCAGCAGCTCCCGGAACTTCCTGAGCCTTTGCCTTGGCAGTCATACCGAAAAGTTTTGGAATGGCAATAGCTGCCAAAATACCGATGATCACAATAACGACCATCAATTCAATGAGGGTAAAACCCTTTCTTTGTGTCTTCATAGGAGACTCCTTATTTTTATGGCCAAAAAATTTGACCGGGTTATGTTAACATAATTAAAATAGATTTTTTTTTTGCATTGCGGTTAAAAAATCAGCACAAATGTCATTTTTCTGTCATTTTTTCTGCTGTTTTGTGTAAAAATCGCAATTTTGTGTGATATTTGTGGTATTAGGCGGTAAAAATGAATTTATATACGTAATTTTCTATATTAAATGCTACGTATGAGTGTAGCAAAATTAACATTAAGCGTTTCGCCAGTTCTAATAAAAAAGGGAAAACGCATAGCGCAAAAGCAAAACGGCAGCCTGTCTGCTTTAGTAAGCAATTTTTTGGAGAATCTTGAAGAGCCTCCAGCTAAAGCTAAATCAAATTACGAACTCTCTCCGGAGATTAAGGAAATGTGCGGAGCTTATCGTTTGCCAGAGGGCAAAACCGAAGATGATTTAAAATTTGAGTATCTTTTTAACAAACACGTTCTTCATGAATAGTAAAATTTTTTTAGATACAAATGTCTTTTTAGATCATTTCCTAAAGAGGGAGCCTCACTGGGAAGCTTCTGCAATAATTTTAGATATGGTTGCTCACGAGCAAATAACGGCTTGTACTTCTTCTGTATCTTTTTGCAATATAAATTATTTGTTAAACAGATTGGATAAAAATAGGATTGTGGAAAAGGATTTGCAATTTTTGCTGAACATAATTCAAATTGTGCCTGTAAATGGGCAAATGCTGGGACAGGCATTGTTTGAGGCACTTCCAGACTACGAAGATTCTGTGCAATATGCCTCCGCATTAAAAGCCAACTGCGATTTTATAATAACCACAAATAAACGGCATTTCTCAA
>CAZIMU010000039.1:0-12568 GCA_964540355.1 uncultured Fibrobacteraceae bacterium
TGATGATAGCCACCAAAAATGGAAATGCGCTTACATTCCCGCCAACCGCTTTCCGTAGCGCAGGACGCAATTCAAGAGGTGTTATAGGAATTCGTTTGGAAGGCGATGATGCTGTTATTGGAATGATAGACATAAAGAAAGATTCCTTGATTTTGACAATTTCCGAAAACGGCTGTGCCAAACGCGCAAACCCCGAAGATTACCGCGTTACCAACCGTGGCGGCAAAGGTGTTACAAACATAAAAATTACAGACAAAACCGGTAGCGTAGTTTTTGTGGATTCTGTTTTGCCAGATTACGATGTGATAATAAGCACCAAAGAAGGCAAAATGATCCGCATAGATTTGGATACCATAAGAGAAACGGGTCGTTATTCTCAAGGCGTTAAGGCAATAACCCTTTCCGAAGGCGATTTTGTGCGAGATGCCGCCGCAATCCCAAGCGTTGAAGACATAGAATCAGAAGCCGATGCCGAGAAAGCGGTGTTTGAAAACGCGGTGGAGGCAATTCCGCTAGTTGGGTCTAATGCTGAGGAAAGCAATGCGCCTGAGGAACCGTTGAATGATGATGATATTTGAAATGGATTTTCTATATTTTTCAATATGGATAGCATAGATATTTTGAAAAAAGCCATTAGGCAGAGTGATCTGCTTAATAAATATATGCTAAAACAAATCGGTGTTTTTGGTTCTTTTGCGCGTGGAGAACCTGCAAATGATATAGATTTTTATGTAGATACAGATAATTGCAAATTGGCTGATTTGAAGAAACTCAAAAAAGACCTTGAAATTCTTACGAACAAAAAGATAGATATTATGATAAAAAAATATGCTAATCCTATTGTTTTGCATAGGGCTCTGAAGGATATGGTATATGTCTCCGCATAAGGAAAATGATTTACTTTATCTGCTAAATATTTTGGAGTATTCTGGTACATTTGCATTATGTACTCAATTAAATTTGACTGCTCCCATTTTGCAAGCATATCAGCAGTATTCTCGTTTTTATATTCTGCATATTTTTCCAGCAAATAGGCAAAAAAAGCAATTTCGTTAGACATAAGCGTCTCCTTTTATATAAGACGATTCCCGCGGACTTCCTTTTTCTTTTTCCGCTTTATACATATCAAAAATCACAAGTGGCGATTCTATGAACAACTTTGTGGAATAGTCAGAAAGCATATTGTAGGTTTCCGAATAGATAAAATTTTTCATTGCTGTTTCTTCGCTTATTTTATACTCTTCGCTTATTTTTGGAATAAGCCAGGAATCAAAAAAATAAAGCATATCGCTGTTAACGCGGTTCATAATTCTATTATCACCTGTTTTTTATTGCTTGTGGTGTAAAAGCCCGTGCCAAAGTCCAAGGCTCTGTTTGGAGCAATTATTTTGGGTGCTTCAAAGCGAGTGTTTGTTCCGTGGTAAAGGAGCATATTGGATTAAGGTAGAAAAATTCATAAAGTGGTTCCGATTTATAACTATATTTACATTATGAAAAAAATATTCCTTGCAGCTATAGCATTAACTTTGAGCAACTGTTCCGATTTGGATGTTGTTAAAACCGATGCTGTTCGTGCGTTTGGCGATATATTGAAAATATTGCCTGCTGAGAATAAGAAAGGGGATTCTAGTGAGTGGGTAGTGAGCGCTCCAGATAGCACGGCTTGGTTTCATTGGAAAAGTCAGGAGATACAAATAGTTGTGGATGTGCAGCCTTTTGTTTCTGCGGGGTTGGATTTGAGCAAGCTGGAAAATGGGGTTGTGAATGAAAATATGCTTGTTTATAGTTCGCCGCTTTCTGGTGCTGGGGAGCAAGGCGCTCCTTTAAAATTATTTGAGAAAAATGCAGATTTTTTACGCGCTTCGCTCGGCTATCACCCCGCAATGGACCATTACAATATTACCTCTGGCAATGGGAATATATTTGAGTGGGCTAAGGATTTGAGCACAAATGGCACAACTGGCAAAAATCAGGATTTGGATATTGTGTTTGCTCTAAATCCAGAACCACTCATCGTTGCTGGCGTAAACACGGAAAAACTGGAAGGCTGGACATATACCCAAGTTCCGGTGGATATAGATGGCAAGCCTACCAAGGTTTGGAAAATTTTGAAAGCGTTTAACTTGAAATAAGGGGGTGGAAAATGGAAAAAACTAAACTTGCAGTTGAAGGTATGTCTTGCGAGCATTGCGTTAATGCAATAACAAAGGCGGTAAAGGCATTGCCGGGCATAGCGAAAGTCGCAGTGGATTTGGGAGCCAAGAGCGTTGAGGTGGAATATGATTCCAGCAAAACGCCTTTGGACAAAATCAAGGCGGAAATTGAAGAACAGGGGTATGACGTTGTGTAAAAAATGCGCATAACATTCATAACAAATCCCGGCATTTGCAATCAAAATTGCGATATATGCTTTTCCAAGCAAGCACCGCTTGACTGGGAACCTACGCAAGAGATGGATTTTGCAATTATTGAAAAAGTTGTGAACGCATTTTTGCCTATAGGTTTAAAAGAGATAATTCCAAGCACCATAGGCGAGCCATTTTTATATTCTCGTTTTGAGGATTTTCTGCTGCTTGCAAAAAAAACAAATATAAAAGTCAACGTAACCACAAATGGCGCATTCCCAAATGGCGGATTAAAAAAATGGCTGCCATTGCTTTTACCCGTTTTAAGCGACATAAAATTCAGTGCAATGCACGGAAAAATTCCGCAAAGTATTTTTGAGTTTATAGATGAATGTAAAACAAATAAACTGACAATCACAATACAAGCCACCTTAGACAAAAACGATAAACTAGACGAAATTCCAAGAGGCGTGGATAGAGTAAAAATAAACGAACCGTGGATATTGAACAAACAACTAGCCACTAGCCACTCCCCACTCCACACCGATAATTGCCCTTTCTTAACCAAAGAAGCCTGGGTTTGGGTGGATGGCACTTTTCAAGTTTGCCCTAATCCAGACGCTCGCTTTGGAACACAGACAAAATTCCCTTTTGGAGATTTTGGAAATTTCTTGGCCCAAGACCCATTGTCAATTTGGAATGGAAAGGCTTATAGGAATTTTTGTGAGGATTACAAAGAAAATTCTATTTGCAAGAATTGCAAGATGCGATGTCTTTCTTGATCTGTTCCTTCAAAGCATCAATGCTATCAAATTTTATTTCGTCTCTAATTCGTCCGTCTAATTCAACGGATAATTTTTTGTCGTATAAGTCTCCGTCAAAGTTGAGCAGATGGGCTTCTAGCCCAACAGGGCGGCTTCCTAGGGATGGTCTGTTGCCTATGTTTATAACGGCTTTGTGTTTTTGACCCTCAAAAGAGGCCGTTCCAAAATACACTCCGTTTTTTGGCAAAAGTTTATAGTCTGGCAAATGCAAATTGGCAGTGGGGGAGCCGAGCGATTTCCCTTGCCCCAAGCCGTGCACCACAATTCCGCTAACGGAATAATTGCGCCCAAGCATTGCATTTGCTTGGATTACATCTCCTTTTTTTAGAGCTTCCCTTATGCGCGAAGAGCTAATTGCTTCGTTGTCAAATAAAACGGGGTTTATTTCGTGAATTAGCAAATCGGGAAAAAATGCCCTTAGAGTTTCTGCGCTGCCTTTGCCGCCTCGTCCAAACCTTTGGTCTAAACCCAGCACCCAGATTTTTGTGCCGTATTTTTGTATTGCAAAATCATTCACAAATGAACGGAAGGGCACAGCGAACAAATCTTTGTCAAATTTCTGCAAAACAAGGGGAACACCAAAATTTTCAATTAATTCCTTTTTTTCTTCATTGGGGGTCAAAAGCTCTGGATGCCCTGGTTCTTGAATTATATGCCTTGTGTGCGGTTCAAAGGAAATTGCTAGTGGCTGTGTATTATTTTTTTGTGCCTGCGTTTTTAATGCTTCAAACAAAGCTCTATGCCCCAAATGGCAACCATCAAAATTACCTAATACAATTGCTGTCACGGATTGTAATATAGAAAGATTTGCAAATTCTATATTTAATGCAATGAGATTCTTCGTATTGAGAAATATATTAAAATGCTTATGTTTACTATTGCTAATTTCGTGCTCGTTCCAAACTTCTAAGGAACACATTATGTTACCAGAAAGCCAAACTGCCGATACGGGGCGCGTTGAGCCGATTTTTGAGAACGGAAAATTTGCTAACCCGTTTCCTTCCAAACCGATAAAAATGAACCCTTTTAAAGGCATAAAAATTCATTTGAGCGAAAAAGGAGTAACCAGACCACCGCAGCCTTTGCCTGCAGATGCCGTGGATATTAAAAAGGCTTATCCAGAAGAACAAACAGGATTGTATATAACTTGGCTTGGTCACTCTTCACTTTTAATGCAAATAGATGGTGTGCGCATATTGATAGACCCTGTTTTTAGCTACAATATTTCCCCAGTTCCTTTGATTGCTATAAAACGTTTTCAAAAAGAAATTCCTGTTAAGTTGGAAGAATTGCCTTTTATAGATGCGGTTTTTATTTCCCATAACCACCGCGACCACTTAGAGAGGCAAACCATTACAGACCTTGCTCCTAATGTTGGATTCTTTTTGGTTCCTATGGGAGTTGCTAGTATTTTGCAAGAGTGGGAAATAGATCCTTCACAAATTCGTGAATATAATTGGTGGCAAGAGGCTTCTGTAAAAGGATTATCTGGGCAAATGCTGAAATTTGCTTGTACTCCGGCACGTCATTTTTCGGGTAGGAGCCTAACCGATTGGAATAAAACTTTATGGGCTTCTTGGGTTTTCATAGGTTCCAAGCACCGAGTATTTTACAGCGGAGATACTTCTTATGGTTTTCATTTTAGGCAAATTGGCTACCACTATGGGCCTTTTGATTTGGTGCTTATGGAAAACGGTCAATACAGTATTCATTGGCCAGATAGCCATATAATGCCAGAAGATGGGGTAAAAGCCTTTATGGAATTGAAGGGCAAATATATGCTTCCTGTGCATTGGGGCAGTTTTAATTTATCCATTCACGATTGGTGGGAACCAATTGAAAGAGCGAGCAAAGCGGCACAGGAAAAAGGCGTTAATCTGCTAACACCTCGCATAGGTCAAACTTTGTCTATAGATGAAAATTTGCAAACATCGCCTTGGTGGAAAAATTCTATATTCTAACCATGACAAAACATATTCCCAACCGCCTTTACATTTCAGAAGAAGAATTACCAAAACACTGGTATAATTTACGAGCAGTTATGAAAAATAAACCCGCTCCAATGCTTCACCCAGGCACGCTTAAACCCGTTACCGCTGCGGATTTAGATGCTGTTTTTTGCAAAGAGTGCATAGAACAGGAGTTGGATGAAACAACTCAGAATATCCCTATTCCAGAGGGAATTTTGGAGTTTTACAAGGCTTATAGACCTGCCCCCCTTATCAGGGCTTATTTTTTGGAAAAGGCTTTGGAAACGCCTGCGGAAATTTATTATAAGCACGAGGGAACAAATACAAGCGGTTCGCACAAATTGAATTCTGCGGCGGCACAAACTTTTTATGCAAAACAAGATGGTTTAACAAGCCTCACCACAGAAACCGGTGCTGGACAGTGGGGGAGCGCAATGTCTATGGCTTGCGCATATTTTGGCTTGGATTTAACTGTATATATGGTAAAAATAAGTGCGGAACAAAAACCTTATCGCAAAGCTCTTATGGAAACTTATGGAGCAAAGTTGATTCCATCGCCTTCAAATACAACGGAGGCTGGCAAGCATATTTTAGAGAAAATGCCAGATACAAATGGCTCTCTTGGCTGCGCTATTAGCGAGGCTATTGAAAGAGCGGTTAAAACTCCAAAATGCCGCTATGTTTTAGGCAGTGTTTTGAACCACGTTCTTTTGCACCAAAGCATAATAGGCGTTGAATGTAAAATTGCCTTTGACAAATATGGAATTAAGCCAGATATAATAATAGGTTGTGCTGGCGGCGGCTCTAATCTCGGCGGTTTGATTGCTCCATTTATGGGCGAAAAATTGCAGGGCAAAAGCGATGTGAGAATTATAGCGGTTGAACCAGCAAGCTGTCCTTCTTTTACAAGGGGAAAATTTGCTTATGATTTTGGCGACACAGCGCAAACAACTCCGCTTATCAAAATGTACACTATGGGTAGCGGCTATATTCCCCCAGCTCACCACGCTGGTGGGCTTCGCTATCACGGTATGAATTCCACGCTTTCGCAGTTGTATCATGATAAATTTATGGAGGCTCGCACAGCAATTCAAACCGATGTTTTTGATGCGGCAATTAAATTCGCAAAAATAGAGGGTATTCTGCCAGCTCCAGAATCTTCTCATGCGATAAAGGTTGCTATAGATGAGGCTTTGGAATGTAAACGTACAGGCGAAAAAAAGACCATTCTCTTTGGCTTAACGGGAACAGGCTATTTTGACATGAGTGCATATATGCAGTACAATGCAAAAACCATGAGCGATCATGTTCCTACAGATGAAGAGTTGAAACAAGGATTTGCTAGTTTGCCAGATATTCCCCTGAAATAGTCCGTAGCAGACATTCTCTTTTTGCCCTCTGCTTGAACTTCCAAAATAGCGAGAGTTCTGTTTCCCGTGCCCGCGAGAACTGTATTTTTTTGAATGGAAATTTCACATGGTTTTAAGGAGTGAGAATTATCAATGGCGGTTTTTCTTATGAAAATTTTTTGCCCATTTAAATAAGTGTATGCACCTGGCCAGGGTGTAAAGGCGCACAGCCTTTTGTGAATTTGGAGTGCGCTCTTGTTCCAGTCTATTAAGGCATCTTCTTTTTTCAGTTTGGGTGCTGGGCTTGCTTTTTCGTGGTTTTGTTCCAGCGGAGTGAAATTTCCGCTTTGGAGTTTTGTGAGTGCACAGTCCAATGCTTCACAGCCCGGAGCTACCATTTTTTTTAACAGGCTTTCCGTTGTGTCGTCTTGTTCTATTTTTATTTCCCTTTGCTCTAAAATAGGTCCGTGATCCATTTTTTCGTCTAGCAAAAATATGGTTAAGCCCGTTGTTTCTTCGCAATTTGCTATTGCCCACTGCACAGGTGCGGCACCTCTGTATTTTGGGAGCAAACTGCCGTGAATATTTATGGCTCCAAATTTTGAAGCGGCTAAAACTTCTTTTGGCAAAATTGAAAATGCAACAACCACAAAAATATCCGCATTTAATTTTTTCAATTCCTCAGCAAATTCGGGATTTTTAACCGAAGTTGGTTGCAAAACAGGAATGCCCGCTTCCAAAGCGGCAATTTTCACAGGAGGGGAGTGCAGTTCCATTCCGCGTCCTGATTGTTTATCGGGCTGGGTTGCAACCGCTATTACCTCGTGCTCGCCTTTTGAAAGGTGTTTCAAAAATTCAGAAGCAAACTCCGGCGTTCCCATAAAAATTATACGCATACAACTAACCCCCCACCCACACCGCTTGTTTGCCAAAAATTGAATTCAATTTTTTCAAATTTTCCCTTGTAGGAGAAATTTTGTATTTACTCGTTTCCATTTTATATTGGCAGCCATTACCCCCAAACACATAAAAACATACCGAAGCTCCTTTTTCTTTGTTGTTTTCTTTGAAGAACTCCTTTATTTTGGAGTTTTGAGTTTGGTCTAAAAAATCGGAGTGCATTTCAATATAAAAATTTTTTGCCTGCTTTATTTTGTCTTCTAAAAATTCAATGGAATTCACCATCAGTTGAGGTTTGTTGTTGAAAGAAGAAATCGTGAGCTTGCCAGAGGCAAGAACAAGAGAACTTTCAATGCTTTTTCCTTTTATGCTTTCCCATTTTTTTGAACCACAAAAGGCTTCCAATTTATCGTGTTTGTCTTGCAGAGTTAAAATGGCTATTGTATCATTATTTTTGGTTGGTTTTTCACTAACATTGCTCACAAGCGCGGCAATTTTAACAAAGGAATCCATTTTTTCGCGCATTTTTGCTTTGTTGGAGAGGTCAATGTCTGCAAAGCCTTTGATTTCTGCATAATATTCATCCAAGGGGTGGGCGCTTATCTGCGCTCCGAGCGTTTTTTGCTCTTTCATAAGGCTGTCTAAAAAAGGCCACTCCGCAGATTCTTCTAAACTTGGTTCCTCTTTGGTATCATCGCCAAACAGAGCCATTTGTGAAGATAGTTTTTTAACCTTCCAAGCGGCAGCATCTGTAAGGGCAAGTTCCACAGATGCAAATTTTTGAGCACGTGTTCCGGGCAAGGAATCCAATGCTCCTGCTTTTGCTAAACTTTCCAAGGCAATTTTATTTACGGTAACTTTCTCAAATAAATGAAGCCTGCGAACAAGATCAAAAAAACTTTTGAATTCTCCGTTCTCTTTTCTGTCTCGCTCAATATCACGCGCCACAACCTCTCCGCATCCCTTTATTTGCGATAAACCCCATCTAATGGAACGCCCTTCCACGCTGAATGCCTCTCTGGATTTATTCACATCTGGCGGCAAAATTTCTATTCCCATTCTTTTGCATTCTTCAACAGTATTTATAAGGTTGTCAAATTTTTCAACGCTCATAACAGCCGCC
The DNA here is from genome assembly GCA_964540355.1 of uncultured Fibrobacteraceae bacterium. Lineage (GTDB taxonomy): Bacteria > Fibrobacterota > Fibrobacteria > Fibrobacterales > Fibrobacteraceae > Fibrimonas. The sequence goes on from CAZIMU010000039.1 coordinate 8,512, forward strand.
ATATATTCCTGCGGGAAATTGGCTTTGAGGTATGCGGTTTGGTAGGCAACATAAGCATAGGTTGCGGAATGGCTTTTGTTGAATGCGTAGCCGCAAAAAGGTTTTAAGTCATTCCAAATTTTTTGCAGCAGAGGTTCGGGATAATTTCTCTCTTTTCCGTTTTCAAAAAATTCAGGCTGCATTTTTGCCATTTCCTTTTCGTTCTTTTTTCCCATTGCCCTGCGGAGAATATCTGCCTTGCCCAGCGAAAATCCCGATAACACCTGAGCTATTTGCATAACCTGTTCTTGAAAAACAATAACTCCAAAAGTTTCCATTAAAATTGGTTTCAAACTTTCGTGATAGCAGTTTATCGTTGAAGGGTCGTTTTTCCCTTTTATATATCTCGGAATGTTCTCCATTGGGCCTGGGCGGTAAAGAGCATTCATAGCGATTAAGTCTTCAAGGCAGCTCGGTTTCAATTCCTGCAAATATCTTCGCATTCCAAAAGATTCAAACTGAAACACACCAACCGTATTTCCCTGCCCAAACAAATCAAATGTTTTGGCATCGTTTAATGGAATTTGGCTTATATCCAGTTTTTGTTTTTTTGTTTCTTCAATGGTATTCACCGCTTCTTGAATTATGGACAAATTTCTAAGCCCCAAAATATCCATTTTCAATAAACCTATATCTTCGGTATAATGTTTATCGTATTGCACAGCGGGAGCATCACCTAGTTTAAGGCGGTAAATGGGAACAAGCTCCGTCATGTTGCAAGGCGCTATTATAAGTGCGGCGGCGTGCGTACCGGACTGGCTTATGAAATCTTCCAACTTAACGGATAAATTCCAAAAATCCTTATAGAGTTCCGAGCGTTCTATTAAAGCGTTCAATTCATCATCTTGTTTTCTAACATCTTGCAAAGTGAAATCATCAAAGCCCGGCAACTTAAAAGGGATTTTTTTTGCAAAGGTATCCACATCGCTTATGGAAAGATCCATCACACGCCCAACCGCCCATAGAACCGCTTTTGCTTTCATTCGTCCATAAGTTATGAGCTGAGTTACATTTTCCTTTCCATATTTATCTGAAACATAATCTATAAGTTTTTGCCTGTCTTTATCTGAAACATCTATATCTATATCTGGCATAGACACACGTTCTGGATTTAAAAATCTTTCAAAAAGGAGATTGTAGGGGAGTGGGTCAAGTTCCGTTATGCCGAGTATATATGCAACTATTGAACCAGCCGCAGAGCCACGCCCAGGACCCATAGGAATACCATTGTTTTTCGCCCACTGAATAAAATCCTGTATTATCAAAAAATAACCAGGAACTTTTATTTGCTTTATGGTGGCAAGTTCCGTTTTTATCCTATTCATTATTTTTTCATCATTAAGCCCATTTGGGTATCTAAGCGGAGTTTTTTCTTTAACCAAGTATTCCAGATAATCGTATTCATCTGCAAATTCTTTTGGACATTCAAAGCGGGGCCAGAAAGAGGAACCCACATTTGTTTTTATGCTCACCTCGCATCGCTCCGCTATTTTCACTGTGTTTTCCAAAGCCTCTACATCATCTGGAAAAAGCGCGTACATCTCTTCTGCTGTTTTTAAATAAAATTCCTCTGTTTTGAAATATTCATCCTTAAACTCAAACAATTTCTTTTTTTGATCCATGCACAAAAGGGCGGTGTGGCTTTGAGCATCTTCTTTTGATAGGTAATGAACATTGTTAGTTACAACGAGTTGTCTTTTATTTTGTGCAGCATATTTTCTCAAAAATTCATTTACCGAAATTTCCTCTTCTATATTGTGATTTTGCAGTGAGAAATAGAGATGCTCGTAATCAAAAATTTTGCAAATATTATCTAAAAATTGCCTAGCCCTGTTTTCCATATTTCCGCAAACATCGCGCCCAAATCGGCTTGCCAAATCTCCGGCTATGGCTATTAAGCCTGCGCTGTGCTGCGATAAAAAGTCGAGTGGTATTGCCGGAATTTCCTGGAATTTTTCTTTGGTGGTATAGAGTTCGCTGACAATTTTAATCAAATTTTTATATCCTTCTTGATTTTCTGCCAAAAGGGTGAGGCGGTTGTAAGAGGATTTGTCGTTTGGGGTTGAGTTGTCGGTTTCTATGTATATATGGCTGCCCAGAATTTTTTTTACGCTGGATTTTGCCATATAAAAGTCCAAAATGCCAAACATAAAGCCATTATCGGTGAGTGCCACCGCATTTTGCTTTAATTCCTCTGCTTTTTTGAGCAGAGCGGGTATTCTTACCGGTGCTTGCAAAAAAGAATACTCGGAATGTACCTGTAGATGAACGAAAGAGCTGCTGCTTATGGTTCCCATTTTTTCCTCGCTTTTGAAGTTAGAAATTGTCTATACTCTATAATACGAGTGAACGAGAAAAAAACAGGGGGTAAAGCAGGAAAAAATTTATTTTTTGTGATATTGGTCACTAGATTTGAGTTTTCCATAGGCTTCATTGAGTAAATCTTTTAAATCATTTGATAACAACTGCCCTCTCTTAACAGCTGCCAAAGCCCAAACTTCTATTTCTTCATCAGGTACTCCCTGAAATTTGTAGAAGTTGTAGGCATCTTCATACGTTATTGTCATCGCTCCCCCCGAATAAAGCGGTGAATGGGCTAAATGCGAACATAAGGAATATTAGGACTATCGCTCCAACTATTTTAACGATGGCAGCGATGACATCAATTGCTGTGATTTCTTCTTGGTTTTCACTCATTGTTAGCCTCCTATAACTTGGCTTGCTCCCTAATTTCTTGCAAGATTTTTTCGGGGTTGTCATAAAAATTAACTTCTGGGTACTGCTTCTCAATTTGCATTGCCATTTCTAGGTCTGCAATAGCCTTGTCGTATTCATTCTTGGCGTAATATAATTTGCCACGACTGTGCAGAAGGAGCGGAGCACCTTTATGAATCTCAATTGCGGCGGTATAGTCCGCAATAGCCTTGTCATATTCTTTATACTCACGATAATGATAGCCGCGCATGAGCAGATTTTCTAGGTTATCTGGCTCAACTTCAAGCAGAGCGGATACGTCTTCAATATACCAATCATTAATGCCCTCAGGGAAAGCTCTGGTTCCTTCGTTAAGGCGTTTAATCATAGCAATGGCTTCTGCCTTATTTTCCTTCATAGCTTGTCGAATCTTAACTCTGTCTAAGATGCTTTTGGCTTTGCTATGGTCTGGCACTACTCGCAATACCTCTTCCACATCTGCAATAGCCTTATCATATTCTTTCTTTTCAAGATATGCCATGCCACGTTCACATAGGCGATCTCGGTAATATTTATCCTCCGGCTTAGTTTCAAGTGCGGCGGTATAGTCTGCAATGGCATTGTCAAAGTCTTCTTTGAAATAATATGCTTTGCCACGCATATACAAGGCACTTTCGTAATCTGGCTTAGCCTCAATTGCGGCGGTAAAGTCTGCAATGGCTCTATCATAGTCTTTTTTGTAAAAATATACATCGCCACGATAAAATAAGGCTTCATAGTCATTTGGAATAATTTTAAGCAAAGCGTTAAAGTCTGCAATCGCCTCGTCATAACTATGATGCTTATAGTATGCCTTGCCACGCCAAAACAAGGCATTTTCGTAATCTGGCTTAATCTCAAGTGCGGCGGTAAAGTCCGCTATATCGTTGTCATTATCATATTTGTAATAATATGCACAGCCACGCCAAAGCAAGGCATGATAGTCATCTGGCTTAATCTCAAGCACAGCGGTAAAGTCCGCAATGGCTTTGTCATAGTCTTTTTTGAAATAATATGCTCTGCCAAGCTGGTATAAAACGACACGGATAGCCGGCATATTTGGCTCAATCTCAAGCGCAGCGGTATAACCTGCAATGGCACTATCATATTCTTTCTTTTCAAAATGTACATCGGCACACCCAAGCAGGCTGTTTGTGTGGTCTGGCTTAATTTTAAGCGCAGCGGTAAAGTCTGCAAAAGCTTTGTCATATTCATTTTTGGCAAAATATCCTCTGCCACGCCAATGCAAGGCTTCTTCGCAATCTGGTTTAATTTCAAGTGCAGC
>CAZIMU010000040.1:0-12226 GCA_964540355.1 uncultured Fibrobacteraceae bacterium
GAACCGCCGTTAGCGAGAGCGACATCACCATCGCTTGGGCACCGGGCGCTTATGAGTTGCCGGGCATAGCGGCTCGCTTTGCGGCAAGCGGCAAATTTGATGCGGTTATAGTTTTGGGTGCAGTTATTCGCGGAGCAACTGCGCATTTTGAATATGTTTCAAGTGCTGTTAATTCTGGCATTGCGCACCTCGCAAGAGAAGGAAAAACCCCGGTTATTTTTGGCGTGTTAACGACCGATACCGTTGAGCAAGCGATGGACAGGGCAGGCCTAAAATGCGGCAACAAAGGAACCGATGCCGCCGTAGCCGCTGTGGAAATGGCAAATTTATATAAAAGGTTGCCTTAATGCCATCCATATCTCGCAGACCCGCACGGGTTTTTGCCCTTCAACTTTTATATGCAATGGAAATAACGGGCGAAGCCCCCGGCTATTGCCTGCCGGGTGTTTTGGAAAGCCATTCCATCAGTAGTGATATGCAGAGGTTTGGAATGAAATTGGTTGATGGCGTTTTGGAAAAAAAAGAGGAATTTCGCAATATATTTTTAGAACTAATCCCGGACTGGTCTCCAGAGCGACTTTCCACAATAGACAAAATAATTCTGCAAATAGCAATGACCGAAATGCTGCTAGCAGACACCCCAATAAAGGTTATTTTATCCGAATCCGCCCAAATAGCAGACAAATTCTCAGACGAAAACTCCCCCGCCTTTGTGAACGGGGTATTGCAGGGATTTGCCAAAACGAGGGGGTTTATTGCAAATGACGATTAATCATAGCTTTTACTATATTCTCTACCCTACCAAAGTATAGAGGTTAAAATGTTCACGGGCATAGTTCAAACTTGCGGAAAAATTGCGGAATTGAAAAAATTAGGCGATGCCCTGCAAATGAAAATTTATGCTGAAAATTATTTTGCAAGCAGCAAAAAAGGCGATAGCGTGGCAAACGATGGCGTTTGCTTGACTGTGGAGAGCTGCACGGCAAACGAAGCGGTTTTCACAATGATAAAGCAAACAATAGATAACACCTCTTTTTGCAAAGCCACCACTGGAGGCTTGGTGAATTTGGAACTCCCCTGCCGTCCCGATTCCTTAATGGGTGGGCATTTTGTTATGGGGCATATAGACAGCGTAGCCAAAGTGACGCAGATTGTTAAAAGAGAAACAGGCTTGGAAATAGATTTGGAAATTCCAGAAAATCTCTCAAAATACGTGATTCACAGAGGCTCAATAGCATTAAACGGAATTAGCCTTACCGTGGCTGAATTGCCGCAGAAAAATATAATTAGAGTTGCCATTATCCCCGAAACAATAAGAGTGACCAATATCGGCAGTTGGGAGATAGGCAGCTTGGTAAATGTGGAAGTTGATATGATGGCAAAATATATTGAAAAACTGCTCCCGAGACCTTAATGCTTTACGGAATATTCTCTGACATACACGCAAATTTGCCTGCACTAGAGGCTGTGCTGCGCTCAATGGATTCGCGCAAAGTTGAAAGGCGAATTTGCCTTGGCGATATTGTTGGCTACGGACCAAGCCCCAACGAGTGCGTTGCCCTTGTGAAAGAGCACAGCGATACGTGCCTTTTGGGAAACCACGATAATGTAGCTTTAAAAAGAGAGCATCATTTTGATTTTAACATCTACGCAAAAGCTGCAATGGAATGGACTTGGGAGCATTTGAACGAAGAATCAAAAGAGTATTTGAAAGCCAGACCCTATACAGCAGTGGAAAAAGGTTTTACCTTTGCACATTCCTCGCCTATGTCCCCTGCGGACTGGCACTACTTGGCAGATTTAGACGGCGCGTTAGAGGCATTTTCTTATTTTAGAACTCCTTACTGTTTTATTGGGCACACTCACAGCCCAGTTATAGTTGCGGCAAACAAAGATGACCCTTATAGCGAAATTCCAGTTATTTCAGACGGACCTCTTTACCGCCCCAAAACACACGAAAAAGTTTTGATAAACGCCGGTTCCGTTGGGCAGCCCAGAGATAGGAACAACCGCGCCTGCTGGTGCCTCGCAGACAGCGATTGCAGTTGGATAGAATTTGTGCGCGTTGAATACGACATTGAAAAAACTCAAACTTTAATGCGCAAAGAAAATTTGCCATTATTCTTAATAGAGAGGCTCGCGATAGGGCGGTGATTATTTTACTATATTTACTCAAAAGAAGAGGTTTTTAGAATGGCAGCTCCAAAATGGCTAAAATGGACAACAATTAAGCCTGTCAATATGCAGGTACTGAATGATTTTATGTGCGCAGACCCATTTTCAATATTGGGTCTCCACCCCATGCATAAAGGCAGCGGTATGAGCATTAGAGTTTTTTTGCTGGGAGCAAAAGCTATTTCTGGAGAATCATTAGACAAATCACTCAAATTTAATTTTGAAAAACTTGGACATTCAGGTTTTTTTGAAGCACAAATAGAAGAAAAATTCGAGCATTTTCTGTATAGATTGCATATTGAATTGGAAAATGGCACAAAATATTCCGTTCTTGACCCCTACGCATTTCCGCCAGTACTCACAGATTTTGATTTGCACTTAATGCAAAGCGGCGTTCACTACGAACTTTACCGCAAATTGGGCGCAAACCTTGCAGAGGTAGAAGGAATCAAGGGCGTTTTGTTCTCAGTTTGGGCTCCCAATGCTAGGTCTGCTGCGGTTATAGGCAATTTCAATTCGTGGGAAGGGCATAGGCATCAAATGCGGGTGCGCGGAAATAGCGGAATTTGGGAAATATTCATTCCAGAAATTGGTGAAGGCGAGCTTTATCGCTTTGAGTTGCATGCCCAAGATGGCAGAATGTTCCAAAAAGCAGACCCAATTGCAAAATTCAGCGAGCTTCGCCCACATACAGCATCTGTTGTCACTCATTTAGACGGCTACCAGTGGGGAGACGACCTTTACATGCAGACTCACAATGTTACGCAGGTATTTGACCGCCCAATGAACATTTACGAGGTACACCCTGGCTCTTGGAAACGCGACCCAGCAAATCCAGAACGCTTTTTGAACTGGGACGAACTTGCAGAATTGATTATCCCTTATGTTTTGGAAATGGGATACACTCATATTGAATTTATGCCTGTGATGGAACATCCTTTGGATCAGTCTTGGGGTTATCAGGTCACTGGCTATTTTGCCCCAACCAGCAGATATGGCACTCCAGATCAATTCCGCCATTTTGTCGATAAATGTCACCAAAGCAATATAGGCGTTATTTTAGACTGGGTTCCAGCGCATTTTCCAAAAGATGGTTTTAGCCTTGGGCGTTTTGATGGCAGTGCTTGTTATGAACACTCAGATCCACGCCAAGGTGAACATCCGCATTGGGGAACCTATATATTCAACTATGGGCGCACAGAAGTTGCGAATTTTTTGATTTCAAATGCAATGTATTGGCTTCGCGAATTCCACGCAGATGGACTCCGTGTTGACGCCGTTGCAAGTATGCTTTATTTGGACTATGGCAGAAACCACGGCGAGTGGATTCCCAACAGAGATGGCGGCAATGTAAATTACGATACAATTGAATTTTTAAAGCACTTGAACAGCATAATGGGCAAACACGCTCCTCACGCTATTTTCATTGCCGAAGAATCCACGAGTTTCCCAAGCATCACACGCCCACCGGAATATGGCGGCTTAGGTTTCCATTACAAATGGAACATGGGTTGGATGAATGATTTTTTGACTTATATAAGCAAAGAGCCAATTCACAGAAAATATCACCACCACAACCTAACATTCAGTATGATTTACGCTTATTCCGAAAACTTTATTTTAGTGCTTTCGCACGATGAAGTTGTCCACGGAAAGGGTAGTATGCTCAGCAAAATGCCAGGAGATTGCTGGCAGCAGTTTGCAAATTTGCGCCTAGCTTACGCATTTATGTATGCGCATCCTGGCAAAAAACTTATATTTATGGGTAGTGAATTTGGGCAAGGAAAGGAATGGGAAGAACAACATTCTTTGGATTGGCATTTGCTCGGTTTTGAGGTACACAACGGCTTGCACAATATGATGAAAACACTCGGCAGGCTGTATAAATCAGAACCGGCATTTTGGGAAATAGACCATCACTGGGATGGTTTTGAATGGATTTCTTGCGATGACGTGGATAATTCTGTGCTAAGTTTCTTCCGGCGTTCCAAAAACGGAGAACTTATCATTTGCGTATTTAACTTTACGCCAGTGCCTCGCCTTCCATATCGGTTGGGTGCTCCAGCACCAGGAAAATGGATTGAAATTTTCAATTCAGATTCGCAGCTTTGGGGTGGCAGCAATATGGGCAACGCAGGAGAACGCTGGACAGAAGACTCGCCGTCTCACGGCAGGCAGTTCAGTTTGGAATTAACTGTTCCACCTTTGGGGGCAATTTACTTGAAAAAAGGATAGCCACCAATATTTTATTTTGAGTGTGTGAGGGTAGGGTATTTTTACTCGGAGAGAATAGTTTTTATTTGGCAGTGCCGAGCATGGAGGGGTGAGTTCTGAGGGGGGCTCAAAGGCTTGGCACTGCCACTCTTTTTCTAAATTAAACGTTATGATAGACATAGAAAGCGGCGGTGTTTGTTTCCCAAAAGGTTTTTCTGCATCTGGAGTAAAAGCTGGCATAAAAACCAGTGGGAATTTGGATTTAGCCCTGCTTTACAGCAAAGAACCAGCTCGGTGTTTTGCCACATTCACAAAAAATCAGGTACAAGCTGCTCCCGTTTTGTACGACAAGGAAGTTTTAACCAAACATAATACAATAAATGCTGTAATAGTAAACAGCGGAAACGCAAACGCTTGTACTGGAAAACAAGGTTATTTGGATGCGGCATCTATGGCAGAGTTTGTGGAAAAAGAATTAAAGCTCGGCAAACTCTCAACTTTGGTAAGTTCCACTGGCGTTATTGGGCACAACCTCCCAATGAAAAAAATAAGCGCGGCAATCCCAGAACTCGCAAAAAAATTGAGCAACAAAAACTCAGAAATTTTTGCAAAAGCGATATGCACAACCGATACCATAATAAAAACCGGCTCCATTTCTTTGCAAACAGCAAAAGGCGAAATACGTTTTGGCGGCTCGTGCAAAGGTTCTGGAATGATTCACCCAAATATGGCAACAATGCTAGCTTACATAACAACAGATTTGCGGCTGCCTGAGGATTTTTTAACCGAATTCAGAGGTATGGTGAATGAATCGTTTAATGCCATAACGGTGGACGGAGATATGAGTACAAACGATACCTGTTTATTGCTTGCAAATGGGCAAAGCGGAGTTTTTTTGAGTGATTTAAGCATAACCGAGCAGTCTAATGCCCGTAATGCTCTTTTTGAATTGATGAAACATTTGGCTTTGCAAATTGTAAACGATGGAGAGGGCGCAACCAAAAGAGTGGAAATTGAGGTGTGCGGAGCGCGCAACAAAGCCGAAGCCATGCAGATTGCAAAATCCATAGCCACAAGCAATTTAGTGAAATGCGCTTTGTTTGGCGAAGACCCAAACTGGGGTCGCATAGTTAGCAGTGCGGGCGCAAGCGGCGTAACATTCCCTGCCGAAAAATTATCTCTGCATTTTGAAGATGTGCAAGTTGTTAAAGACGGTATGCCAATAAGAGCTGCACAAGAGAAACTGGCAAAAATTGCAAAGAAAAAAGAATACAAAGTTTCTCTGGATTTGCACACAGGAGATTCAAAAGCCTCCGTATATACCTGTGATTTGAGCTACGATTATGTTAAAATTAACGCTGAATATACTACTTAGTTTGGTTTTTTGGCTAGTGGTGAGTTGTGAGAGTCAAGTGGCAGATGCGGCTTTGCCGCCTGTACAAAAATTAAATGTTTTGGATTCAATTCCCCATTCTGGGGCTAATTTTACGCAGGGGCTTTTTTTTGACGGCGAGGAATTGTGGGAGTCCACGGGTTTGTTGGGAAAATCAAAAATTTACAGAATGAATAAAAGGGGAGAGGCTTTTGATTCAATTGCTATGCAGGACAATCATTTTGGAGAGGGCATTGCAAAAATTGGCAATAAAATGCTTTGGCTTACCTGGAATTCCAATTTAGGTTTTGTTCTATCTGCAAGCCCTTTGCAAATTTTAGGTACTTTCAAAATCGCTGGGGAGGGCTGGGGCTTAACCGTTTGGAGAGGTAATTGGCTTATGAGCAATGGCAGTTCTTCGCTTTTTGAACTTTCCTCAAAAGACATGAGCATAACTAACAAAATAAAGACTCCCATTGCTTTATTGAACGAATTGGAAGCCGTGGGAGATACCCTTTACGCCAATGTGTGGCATAGCGATTCCATTGCCGTTATTTTATTGCCAAGCGGTAGTGTTGTGAAATGGCTGGATTTTTCGGAGCAGGCAAAAAGCGTGAGGAAAAAACACCCCCAAGCGGAAGTACTGAACGGAATAGCTTCTGACGGCAAGAATTTGTGGATAACGGGCAAGAACTGGCCTTGGATTTATAGGGTGAGATAATAGCCACCCGTACGGTGATTTTCTATATTCCCAAAGTATGCATTATATTTCGGCAAAAGTTTGGCTCTCGCTTGTTGCGGTGCTTGTTTTTTTGTCTTCTTGCTCAAGAGAGGGCCCTGAACCCTTGTGGGAAGCGCAATCGGTTATGGGCAAGGAGTACAAAGGAGGGCTGTTTCCTGTTTATATTGTATTGAAGGAACCCGTGGACAACGCAAACCGCATAAGCTGGAGCACTCACTACGCCCGCATTGCATATCGCAACCAGGCAAAAAACTCAAAAGCACAAATAATAGCAGACACCGCTTTTCTCTATTGGGAAACACCACCACCGGTTTTTATGAAATTAGATAGCACTCAAATAAAAAAAGATACTACTGTGTCTTGGAAAGTTGACACAACAATTTATTACAGAGATACTGTTTTTGCCATTGTAAACGGTGCAGAAGAAAGTTTGCCCATAATAATTGAGATAAAAAATATTTTGCCTCGCATAAAAAACCTAATCGTTGGAGGCATAAGCAAGCCCGGAGATTCTCTTTTAACCATAGCCGCTAACCCTGGCGATAAACTGGAAATTCGGCTTATTTTGGAAAAACCGTTTAAAAATCCCTTTAACAAAGCATTGCACACCGAAGTGGAAATGCCGTCAATTTTACAGATATACGAGGGTAATCTCATATTGAGGTCGGAAAATGATAAAACAGGAGACGATTCGGTTTTTGTTTATGAATGGACAGTGCCTCAAAAAGAAATCTCCGATAGCTCTGGGTATTTGAAAATAAAAGACTCTGGAGGCCACGGGGAGAGGCTTTACAAAGTGCATTTGGTTGTATATACGGAATGTGGTTCTGTGTGGGTTGCGGCAGAAAAAGAACTTGTCAAGTATTCGCCAACGGGCATAGAGGTTGCAAGGATAAGACAGTCAAGCTCAAGCCAGTCTGGTCCAAGTCAGTCTGGTCCAAGCCAGTCAAGTCCAAGCCAATCAAGCCCAAGCCAGTCAAGCCCAAGCCAATCAAATCTAAGCGGAGACAACTTCAACTCTATAAGTGATATTGCCGTTAATTCAATAAATGGAAAATTGTTTGTTATTGACGACGATAAAAATTCTTTTTCTATTTACAATAATTATGGAAAACTGCTGTATAATAAAGCCGACACTACTTTGTTCAAATTGCCTTCTAGTTTAGCAGTTGATTTGGATGGGAAATACGTGTGGATTGCAGATGCGAGAAGTTCCATTGATACTTTATACAAGGCAAGGCTTCGCCGCTTTTCACTTACATCCGATTCCATTCGTTTAGCCACCGTGAGTTACGATATATCTGGCCCAATAAAAGGGCTTTCCATAAACCAATTCCAAAGCGATTTTGTGTGGTTTGCTATTCCCAAAAGAGATACTGTGGGTTTTGTAAAAGGAATACCCGATTCAATAAGATTTATGAAAAACACTTGGGACCGCCCATCTATGGTTAGCCACGACCCCAGCAATGGAATAGCTTGGATAGCCGATAGTTCAAGGATAGTTGCCGTTGACACAAGCGGAAAAATTTTGGCAATAGTAAAAGGTTTTGGATTTGTGAGTTCTGTTTCGGCAAACAAGGGCAATGTTTGGGCATCTGATATTTTAACTGGCAAAGTTTACCGTTTCAAAGGGCCATTCACAGGAACCACGCAAGACACAACTTTAACCGTTGTAAATGGAAGGATAATGACTGGTTTCATAGCTCCTATTTCGGTTAGCGCATATATCGCAGACGGAGGAGCCTGGGTTATAGACAAAGAAGCAGGAATGGCTGTTCGCTTAGATAGCAATGGAACTAGAATTGCCTCAGGTACTGGTTTGAAACAACCTCTTTTGGGAAAAACTTTGCAAATAGTGGAGTGACATTACCCAGATATGCCGCAATCTATGCAAGACATCAAAGGATTAATAAAAAACAATCCACTCTCAAAAAGCAACGATGCTTTGGTTATTTTTGGCATTGTTTGCATAGTGCTTATGCTGGTGATTCCAATTCCAACTATATTGTTGGATATTTTGCTCACCTGCATGATCGGTATTGCTCTGATGGTTTTGATGACAAGCATGGTTATAGACAAAGTAGTTGATTTTTCCGTTTATCCCAGTTTGCTCTTGGTGGTTACACTTTTTAGACTTTCACTGAACGTAGCTTCTACCAGACTTATTTTAGCAGATGGCTATGCCGGGCAGGTTATACAGACATTTGGAACTTTTGTGACAAAAGGAAATTTTATAGTTGGTACAATAATATTCCTCATTTTGGTGCTTATACAATTTGTGGTTATAACAAAAGGCTCAACACGCATAGCAGAAGTTGCAGCAAGATTCACATTAGATGCAATGCCTGGCAAGCAAATGGCCATTGACGCAGACTTAAACGCCGGGCATATCACAGAAGAAGAAGCAAAGGAAAGACGCGAAGAAATACGGAGAGAAGCAGATTTTTACGGCTCTATGGATGGTGCTTCAAAATTTGTTAGAGGCGATGCTATAGCAGGTCTTATAATAACTGCCCTAAATATAGTAGGGGGTTTTATTTTAGGTGTTGCGATGCTAGGCAAACCGTTGGATGAAGCCATTAGAACATATACCATATTAACCATTGGTGATGGCTTGGTGAGCCAAATTCCAGCGCTTATGATTTCAACATCTTCTGGTATAATTGTTACCAGAGCGGCTTCAAAAAATAATTTGGGTGCAGAATTAATTTCGCAAATGGCGCAAAGCGCAAAAGCCCTTGCCATAACCGCATTTGTAATGATGCTACTGGGCATTGTGCCAGGTATGCCGATGATTCCATTTTGGAGCATAAGCGCACTGCTCGGCTTTATGGCCTACCGAATGACCTTTGGGGTAAAAAACAAGCAAGCTCAGAAAGATGTGGAAAAAGCAAAGAAAGCCGCAGAAGAAGCGGCGGCTCTACCAAAAGAAGAAAAAATAGAGGATTATCTATTAGTTGACCAAATGGAGCTTGAAATAGGTTATGGATTAATTCCTTTGGTTGATGTGAACCAAGGCGGTGATTTGCTTGAGAGAATAACTATGCTGCGCAGGCAAATGGCAGGCGAGCTTGGAATGATAGTTCCACCAATTCGCATAAGAGACAATATTCAGCTTTCTCCAAACGAATATTTGATTAAAATAAAAGGGAACGATGTTGGAAAAGGCGAACTTATGATGGGTTCTTATTTGGCAATGAACCCAGGCCATATTAGCCAAAAAATACCCGGAATAAAAACAAAGGAACCAGCTTTTAATTTGGATGCGCTTTGGATAACGGAAAGCCAAAAAGAAGCAGCAGAACTTGCAGGCTACACCGTGGTTGAGCTTCCTGCGGTACTGGCAACGCATTTAACGGAAGTAATCCGTCGCCACGCCTCTGAAATTTTAATGAGGCAAGATGTAAAAACCCTGCTTGAAAACGTTAAAAAGAACAGCCCGGCAGTTGTTGAGGAAATTTCTGGATTGCTTGGAGTTGGTGAAATTCAGCAGATTATGTGCATGTTGCTGCAAGAAAGAATCTCTGTCAGAGATTTAGCGAGTATTTTAGAGCTGATTGCAAATGCCGCAAAAATCTCAAAAGACCCGATATTCATAAATGAACAGGTTAGGCTGGGTTTAACAAGGCAAATTTGCAAACCATATATAAACAATGACCAAATGTCGGTTATAGCCATTGCCCCAGACTTGGAACAAATGCTAGAAGCCTCGGTTCAATCCACAAATAGAGGTCCAAGACTGGTGATTAGGCCAGACCTTATTGGGCGTATAATGGAAAAAATGGAGATAATCCAAACAAAAATACTCTCATCTGGAGACCAGCCTATAGTAGTTTGCTCGCCAAATGTGCGTTATCCATTGAAAAAATTATTGGAAAGTAATTTTCCAAATTTAGTAGTTTTATCTTATAGTGAAATTGTCACTGGTGTCAATATAACCGTAGCGGAGACTTTAAGCACTCATGATTAGGAAATACAAAGCAGGCACATTCTCAGAAGCGTTCCAACGTATAAAGGAAGATGTTGGTCCCGATGCTGTTATTCTAAATCAGCAGGAACTTCCAAATTCAAAAAATCCAAACGAAAAAGTGGAAGTGACAATTACCCTAGACGACATTGCAGAGGCTCCAACGCCACACAAAACAGGCAAAGATACCCAAAGACTTGGCACTTACAATCACAAAGGCTCAAAAACTGATAAAACTGATGAGTTGCGCCATTCTATTAAACACGATAAAGTAGTCCAAGACAGGCTCGCTATCCACATGGAAGATATGCTCTCAGAGGTTAAAAAATTAAGAGAAGAATTTGCCGCAACTAGAACTGATTTTTTAGAGGGCATTAGGGTTGTGCGCTCCAGTATTCCAAAAGAGTTCCGTTTCATTGCCGAAATTCTGCATAGGAACGGACTGCCAGCTCAAATAGCTCAAGACTTGCTCGCAGAAGTTATGCTACTGTGCCCCGTAGATTCAAGGGAAGAAAATCATATCAAAGAACAGATGAAAAAAACGCTGGCAAATAGAATTTCAATAGCTCCGCGTCCGCGCCTTCGTAAAGGCAGACCTTTAACGCAAATGTTCATAGGTCCAGCTGGGGCTGGAAAATCTGGGATAATAACAAAGTTAGCAGGCAGAGCCACCATGACAGGCAACACAAATATAGCCATAGTCACAACCGATTGCTGCCGAATGGGTGCCGTGGAGCAAATGGAAGCCTTTGCCACAGCCGCAGACGTAACACTTGAAGCGATAAATTCCCCTGATGGAGTTCCAGAAGTTTTTGAAAGACTCAGAGATAAATCACTAGTCTTGGTGGACACCGCAGGTCGCAGCTTGAAAAACGAAGAATACGAAGAAGAAATAAATGCCTTTTATGAGGCCATTCGCCCAGACGAAATGCACTTAGTTTTGCCGCTCAATATGCGCGACCGTGATTTGGAAAAAGCGGTTGAAGTTTATTCTGCCCTAAAAGCAAACCGCATAGTTTTCACCAAACAAGATGAATCTTGTGAACAGGGTGCTCTGCTGTGGCTGCCATTAAAATTTGAAATACCGCTTTCTTATATTGGCAATGGGCAAGGCCCAGACAACATAGTTAGCGCAGAGAAAGAAATTATAGCGGAGTGGTTGTTAAAATAAAGGAGATTCAATATGGAACTTAGGAAAATTACTCATGCGATAACCAAAACCATTGTGATAGTGGTGTTTTGGATTATATTTTTAATAGACTTGCTTTTAAGCCCCATAATCTCATTTAAAGAAATTGCGTTCGCCCTTGTGAAAGCCATTGTACTCAGCGGAATTTTTTGGGTATTGTTCGTTATGCTGGTGGACACTTTTCTCAAAACAGTTTTGATGGATGCAAAGGAGAAACAAGTGAACAGAGTGGACGGAGGCCTCTCATATCACGTAACAGAACCTAGTCCTGAAGAACTAGCTTGGTTAAAAACCCAAGAAAAAGAAAAGGCACAAGCAGAGGCGCAAGCCGAAGCACAAGCTGAGGCTCAGGCACAAGCTATGGCAGCACAGGCAGCAGCGAGGAAATAATGGAAATAGAAGCTCTTTGGACTGAATACAAAAAAAATGGCAGCACAGCAGCGAGAGACAAACTGCTTGCCGAATATACGCCTCTTGTGCGATATACGGCGCAGAGAATGGCTATAAACTTACCAAAAAGCGTTCAACTTGGCGATTTAATAGGCACTGGTGTAATGGGATTGATAA